>JASLEL010000223.1 GCA_030151145.1 Aquirhabdus sp.
CAACACGAACAGCTCGGTGTCGTCGGTCAGCACTGGCTTGAGCAACACGAACAGCACGGTTTCTTCGGTGAGCAGCAACCTGTCGAATGTGTCGACTGGCTTGTCGAGTGTATCGACCAACCTGTCTAGCGTATCGGCAGGCTTGAGTAACACGAACAGCTCGGTGTCCTCGATCAGCACTGGTCTGAGCAACACGAATAGTTCGGTGTCTTCGATCAGTACCGGTCTGAGCAACACGAATAGTTCGGTCTCGTCGATCAGCACTGGCTTGAGCAACACGAATAGCTCGGTGTCGTCGGTCAGCACTGGTCTGAGCAATACGAATAGCTCGGTGTCCTCGATCAGCACAGGTCTGAGCAACACGAATAGCTCGGTGTCCTCGATCAGCACTGGTCTGAGCAATACGAACAGCTCGGTGTCCTCGATCAGCACTGGCCTGAGCAATACGAACAGCTCGGTGTCGTCGATCAGTACCGGTCTGAGCAACACGAATAGTTCGGTGTCGTCGGTCAGCAGCGGTCTGTCGAATGTGTCGACTGGCTTGTCGAGTGTATCGACCAACCTGTCTAGCGTATCGGCAGGTCTGTCGAATGTTTCAACGGGCTTGAGCAACACGAATAGCAGCGTATCGTCGATCAGCAGTGGTCTGAGTGATACGAACAGCTCGGTCTCGTCGATCAGCAGCGGTCTGAGCAACACGAATACCACGGTATCGTCGATCAGTACTGGTCTGAGCAACACGAATAGCTCCGTGTCCTCGATCAGCACTGGCCTCAGCAATACGAACACCACGGTGTCGTCGGTTAGTACTGGCCTGAGCAACACGAACAGCTCGGTGTCGTCGATCAGCAGTGGCTTGAGCAACACCAACACCACGGTCTCGTCGGTCAGCACAGGTCTGAGCAATACCAACAGCACCGTATCGTCGGTCAGCACTGGCTTGAGTAATACCAACAGCACGGTGTCGTCGATCAGCGGTGGTCTGTCGAATGTCTCGACTGGCCTGAGCAACACGAACAGTTCGGTATCCTCGATCAGCAATGGTCTGAGTAATACCAACAGCTCGCTGTCCTCGGTCAGCAGTGGCCTGAGCAACACCAACAGCTCGGTATCGTCGATCAGCAGTGGTCTGTCGAATGTCTCGACTGGCCTCAGCAATACCAATAGCTCGGTGTCCTCGATCAGTAGTGGTCTGAGCGATACCAACAGCTCGGTATCGTCGGTCAGCAGCGGTCTGACGAACGTGTCGAGTGGCTTGAGCAACACGAACACCTCGCTGTCGTCACTGAGCAGCAGCCTGAGTGGCTTCACCAGCGCGACATCGTCGATCAGTACGAGCTTGAGCAACACCAACAGCAACGTATCGACGATCAGCACAGGTCTGTCGAATGTGTCGAGTGGCTTGAGCATCACGAACGTGAACCTGTCGGCGGTCAGCACAAACCTGTCGAATGTATCGACCGGTCTGAGCATGACTAACAGCTCGGTGTCTTCGATCAGTAGCGGTCTGACGACGATTAACAACACGGGTACCAAGTACTTCCAGTCGAACTCGACCAATGCGCCGGCTCAGGCTTTGGGTACAGATACGATTGCGATTGGACCAGGTGCAATTGCCAAGGGTACTAACGCTGTCGCAATCGGTACGAACGCTCAGGCGGTTTCGGATGGTTCGATGGCGATCGGCAACGGCGCTAACGCTTCGGCGGCTAACGCAGTTGCTCTGGGTACCAACTCGATTGCTACCCGTGCCAATACGATCTCGGTCGGTGCGCCAGGTGCTGAACGTCAGATCACCAATGTGGCACCAGGTACCCAAGGTACCGATGCGGTCAACCTGAATCAGTTGAACGCGGTGTCCACACAGTTGAACAGCCGTATCAACGAGCTGAACAACATTGCGTCGGATGGTGTCGCTTCGGCTACCGCGCTGTCGCAGTTGCCTGATCTGAACGAACATCAACGTATGAACGTGGGCTTGGGCTTCGGTTCGTACAACGGTTCGACAGCGGTTGCGGTCGGTGCCAAGTTCCGCGTGGGTGACAATACCCGCGTCAACATCGGTGTCGGTACGACGGGTGATGGTAAGGCAGCCTTCGGTGCGGGTATCGGCTTCGGCTGGTAATCGCAGCCCTCGGGCTTGAAGAAAAAAGCGCATCGGTATGCGCTTTTTTCTTATCTGTGGCTTTATTTCGCATGAGATCGGGAGCTATCGCGGGTTTCATGTGCGCTTGCTTGTGATCGCGGTGGCGATGACGATGCATGCGGATTTCGTCTGTGACGAGAACGCGGTATAGTGCGTGTGGATATGCGGTATTGAGCAGGCGCTTGGGCGTCTGGATGGCTTTAGGTTGGATCGTTTTTAAGTTGGATGATGTTCAGTTTCCGGCAGGGAGTGGTATGCATAAGCGGTTGGTGGTGGGAATTTCGTTTTTTGTCAGCCCTCGGGTATCGGATATCTGGTCGAATGGGGCCGTGCAGAACATTATTTTTCTGTATTTCCTGCTCTTAAAGCTGCCATCGGTGGCTGAGGTGCTGCTGATCAATGCGGGAGATGGCGATACGCTGCCTGAGGGTTTGCTGTTGGGCGAGCATGCCTTGCAGTTTCATCGCCTGACTGAAGTGGCGTCGCGTCTGGATGTGCTGGTCGATGGCAATGCGCAGATGGAAATGCACGAGATGGATCTGGTACGGGCGCATGGCGGCAAGATCATCAATTATCTGGTGGGCAATGACTTTATCATTGATATGGAGCGCTGCCTGTTTGATCGTCCGTTGGGGACGATGTTTAACGGTTATGTCTATGATGCGGTGTGGACGTTGCCGCATCACGCGCGCACCTGTCGCTCGTATTTTGAGGTGATGCATCGATCACCGGTTGAGATCATGCCGTATATCTGGTCACCGATGTTCCTGCAGAAGGAAATCGCCACGCTGCCGGTGCCCTATGGCTATCAAGCCAAACCGGGTCCGAAGCGGATTGCGATCTTTGAGCCGAACTTAAACGTGGTGAAGACGTGTCATTATCCGCTCTTGGTCTGTGAACTGGCGTACCGCAAAGACCCATCGCTATTTAAAAATATCTATGTGACCAACACTTCGCATATGGCGACCAATCAGACCTTTCAGCATTTCATCGGGACGATGGATATTGCCAAGTCTAAGGTGGCGACGATTGAGGAGCGCTATAAGACGCCGTATTTCATGACGCATCATGCTGAGGTGGTGGTGTCGCATCAGTGGGAAAATCAGCTGAATAATCTTTACCTTGATCTGCTCTATGGTGCTTATCCGTTGGTGCATAACTCGGAGATGCTCAAAGCGGGCTATTACTATGAGCCGTTCAATGCGGCGGCGGGGGCAGAGGTGCTGCTCGATGTGCTACATAATCATGATAAGCGCATTGATGCGTATCGGGCACAGGCGGAGGCTTATTTAGCCAGCGTGCAGTATGATGCGCCTGCGAATATCAGGGCGCATGAAGAGGCGCTGTGGCGGGTGGTGAATGGTTGATAAGGATCAATCATGTGATTTCTAGAATACGTGTTGAGAGGGATGTGATGCGTGGGCGGTTAGGGGTGATTGGATGGGGTGTGGTGCTCTTGGCGGGTTGCGCGCAGACACCGCCTGACGTCGTGATCAGACCGGTTCCGACGTTGACACCCATTGAGGCTAAGCAGTCTAAGTTGCTCTTTTTGTCGGACGCCGCTGTAAATCTAGCGGCGGTCAAGTTTGGGCAAATGAGTTATGGTGCGTCGTGTTCCGGTGCGGTGGATCTTAAATGGACGAGTCCGGTCAGCACCAATGAGCGGATGACCAGTCAAATCCGTAAGGCATTCAAGAAGCATGGTTACAATGCACCATACAGCTTGATCAAAACCCAGGCGGAAGATGATGCAGACATCCTGATCGGTGCAGGTCTAACCGGCATGCAAGTGAACATCTGCACGACGCCAAATGGGCAAAAAGGCGAGGTGTACGAAGAGATCACCTGGCAAGTCTTTGACAAGAGAAACAAAAAAACACTGGCGCTGCAAACGCGTGGCACCAGTAGAATGGATAAGGCAACGAAAGACGGTTTAGATACGCTGCTGAATAAGGCATTGGCGCATGCGACAGAGAATTTTCTGGCGCGTACGGATGTGCATGCCATGCTAGATGCGCAATGACGCTGATGCGATGACGGCGATGTGATGGCTTCTTGCGGTCATGTTTAAATGAAGATGGATTTAAGGCAGATGATGTCGTGAGTGAAAAAAAACTGGTCGTGGGCGTGACGTTCTTTGTGAGCCCGAGCAATACCAATATCTGGGCGACGGGTGCGATTCAGAATGTGATTTATCTGTATCTGCTCTTGCAGAAAGTGCCGTCGGTGGCGGAGGTATGGCTGATCAATGGCGGTGACAGCGATGTGCTGGCGGATAGCCTGATGCTGGATGGCATCGATATCAAGATCACGCGTCTGCCTCAGGTCGTCGATCAGCTCGATGTGCTGATCGAGGCGGGCGCACAGGTCGCCAAAGATGAGATTACCCAGCTGCATGCACGTGGTGCCAAGGTGGTGTCTTATCGCATGGGCAATGACTTTGTCATTGATATGGAGCGGGTGATCTTCAAGCAGCCGTCGGGCTATCTCTTTCAGCAGGCGGGCTTTGATGAGGTGTGGACGCTGCCGCACCATGCCCATACCTGTCGCTCGTACTGGGAGGTGATGGAGCGTTGCCCGGTCAAGGTGCTGCCGTATATCTGGACGCCGCTGTTCTTGAATAAGACCATCAAGGAGCTGCCCGAGGGGCTGCACTATGGCTATCAGCCGGATCTGACTGTGCCGCCAGCCAAGAAGAAAATCGCGATCCTTGAGCCGAATGTGAATGTGGTCAAGAGCTGCCATTACCCGCTGTTGGTCTGTGAGGTGGCGTATCGTCGGGATAAGTCGCTGTTTTCCAATGTCTATACCACCAATACGTCGCATATCCGCGATCACGTGACCTTTCAGCATTTCATCGGCACCATGGATATCGGCTTGCAGGGTGTAGCGACAGTTGAAGATCGCTATACCACGCCGTACTTCATGTCGGCGCACGCCAGTGTGGTGGTGTCGCATCAGTGGGAAAACCAGCTCAACAATATGTATCTCGACATCCTCTATGGCGGCTATCCGCTGATCCATAACTCGACGATGCTGAAGGCGGGCTATTATTACGAGTCGTTCGACGCCGAGTCGGGTGCGGATGCGCTCATCAAGGCGCTGCAAAATCACGATCAGAATATCGAGGCGTATCGCGCCGAGGCGAATGCTTTCCTCAGCACGGTGATGGCAGATAGCCCTGAGAATATCCGCCAGTATGAAGCGGCGTTACTGGCGCTGTTTGCCTGAGGTGCCGGATAGTGGAACAGGTGCATGCAGGACTGCCGGCAGATGGGCTTAAGGTCGGTCTGACGGTCTTTATCGGTTCGGCCAATAGCAGTATCTGGTCGAATGGCGCGATCCAGAATTATGTCTTTCTCTATCTGCTGCTGCGGCAGTTGCCAGCGGTGGCCGATGTGGTGCTGGTCAATGGCGGCGACAGTGATGATGTGACCGGGCTTCTGCTGGACGATCTGCCGATTCGGGTGGTGCGCTTGCATGAGGCGGTGGCGTCGTTTGATGTGCTGATCGAAGGCGGTGCGCAGGTGGACTGGCAGACGGCAGCGGCTTTTCGGGCGCGCGGCGGCAAGCTCGTGACTTACCAGGTCGGCAATAGCTATGTGATGGATGTGGAGACGGTGCTGTTTGGCCGTAGCGCGTCGCGCACCTTTGACGGGACGCGCTTTGATGCGGTGTGGACGTTGCCGCACCATGCGCCGACCTGCCGCTCGTACTGGGAGGTGATGCATCGCAGTCGGGTCGAGGTGTTGCCGTATATCTGGTCGCCGCTGTTTTTGGATCAGAGTATTGCGACGGTGCCGGATGGCGGGTACTTCGGCTATGCGCCGGGGCGGGCCAAGAAACGCATCGCCATCCTGGAGCCGAACCTCAATGTGGTGAAGACCTTTCATTATCCGATGCTGGTCTGTGAGCGTGCCTACCGTCAGTCCCCCGAGCTGATCCAGTCGATCCATGTGACCAATACCGCACACATCACGCATGATCCGGTGATGCAGAACTTCATGTGTCATACCGATGCGGGGCAGGCGGGGGTGGCGACCATTGAGGATCGTTATCCGATCGCGCATTTCATGGCGCTGTATGCCGATGTAGTGGTAGCGCATCAGTGGCAGAATGCCTTAAATAATATGTACCTCGACGTGCTGTATGGCGGCTATCCCTTGATCCACAATTCCACCATGGTGGATGCGGGCTACTATTATCCCGAGTTTGATGCCGAAGCGGGGGCCAAGGTCCTGTTGGAGGTACTCACAAACCATGACAGCCAGATCGAGGCTTATCGCACGCGTGCTGATGCATGGCTTGCCACGATGCGCTGGGACTATGCGCCAAATGTGCGCGCCTATGAGGCGGCATTGCTGCGGCTGTTTGCTTAATGCCGAGACTTTTGCTTAGTGCCGAGACTGCGCGCAAGGCGTAAATGATGTCGTGAGGCTGCAATGGCTTTACGACGGCAATGGCGTGACGAGATGCGTGGGTTAAGGCTTTACTTGCCCGCTGCTTTGACTTTCCTGTGAGCTGATACAGCGCGATCTGCTGGATCACGCTGGTCTATGATTCCCCGATCTGATGCTTTCACATCGCTGGTTCAGATGGCTTGTCCACACAGCTGGTCCACACGGCTTTTCCACACATATGCCCGCATATGCGGGCATATCACTTTTTCCTGATCATTCGCCTGCGTAGCGCGCCAGATAGTTCAGGTCAAAGGGGTGGGAGTCGTCGGAGAGGGGCTTTTTGATGAGGCGGATCTTGAGGGTGTGGACGGTGCCCGGTGCCTGCGCCCATTTGGTAACGTCGCCGTTGTATTGCGGCAGGACTTCGGAGCCATAGGCAGTCGGCACATAGCTGATCTGGATCTGTTCAAAGGTATGATCCGTCCAGCCGAGTTTTTTGACATGGAGACCTAAGAAAGGCTGCAGCGAGTTGGCGTTAAACGAGCGCACGGCATAGGGCAGATCCCATGCCGCATCGCCAAAGGGCAGCATCAGACTGAGCTCACCCTCAGCCACGAGCAGATCCAGCAGGGCTTTCATGGCGGGGACGAGATGACGCGTGCCCGCGAGAAAGCCATTCACTTCGATCTTCTGAATGCTGCCGGGCGTCAGGCTGATGTCACCAAAGCGTACGGTCGTCTGGTTGTGGTGAAACGGGAAGGCTTCATCTGGATGCCAGATCAGATCGACGCCGGTGTTGGGCATGAGGTCGATATGCAGGCATTCATGATTCCACAGACCATCCATTTGCGGGCCGATCACCAACTGGCTGGGGGGAGCGACCCGCCATGGGACGCTGCTGGTCCGACCGTGGTGATGGGCAAAGAAGGCGTCCAGTCCAGCCTGTAGCGCGTCTTTAAACGGCGTCTGCTTGAATGCGGCAATGCGTGCATCGGTCGCGGCTTGGGTTGCGGCTTCGTTGTCCAGCGCCTGCTTGCAGAGGGCGGGGAGCTCGCTGGCGGCACCCAGAATGACACTGTCCTTAAAGATCGGATGAATGTCGGTGGCGGCGCTGATTTCGGAGATGATGGTCTTGCCGTTGCACAGCGGAAACAGGCAGCGCAGGGCTTCAAAGCTGCGGTTTTCGGGCCAGCCTTTGATATTGAGGACGATGCGGCTCTTGAGGATCTCGCGATGCAGGTCATCGCCCCACAGGTTGTAGTGAAAATAGCTGACCTTGCGTCCGGTCTCGGCTTCGATCTGATCAATGATGACTTGACGGTGCGAGGTGATGGCACCGGTAAAGAGAATATCGGTGGTCAGTTCTGGCTGCTGTTGTTTGTCCAGAAACGGGCTGTAGAGCGGATGCACGAGCTTGGTATTGTGAAAACCAAAGCGGTTGAAAGCTTCGATGTTGTGATTGGAGTAGTCGAAGATAAACGCCTGTCGCAACAGATGCAGATGGGCGCTGCCAAAGATGGCGGAGCCGGGGGTGACTTGCTCAAGATTACAAAAAATGATGTTGCCGGGGTTGTGGATCAACTGATCGACAAACGGTCCGTACCAGTCGAGCGTCGGGTGGTGATGCGAAAAGACGTCCTGCAGATAGTAGGAGCCAAAGACGAAGTTGATCGCGTCGCTCAGAATCAGGTTGTTCTGCCGGGTGACGATGCCGCCCAAGGCGCGCAGTTCGGCCTCATAGACGGACATGTATTCTTCGTAGGGCAGGGTGTTAAAACCGACACATGTCACGTGAAATCGGGGAGTGCTGGACATCATCCTGTTCCTTGATCAGCGTTTGCTGCGTTGATGGGCGGTCAGTTCGTCACGGACGTAGGCCAGCGACAGCAGTAGCGTCTTGACTTCATCGATCGAGAGTCTGTGGGTATTGTGCGAGGAATACTCGTCGATGTTGTTGGCTTCGGGTTGACCGTCGGTGATGTATTTGTCGTAGTTGAGGTCGCGGTTGTCGGCAGGCACGCGGTAGTAGCGGCCCATGTCATGGGCTTTGGCCATTTCTTCACGCGAGACCAGCGATTCGTAGAGCTTCTCGCCGTGGCGGGTACCGATGATGTCGATGCTGCTGGTGCTGTCAAACAGCTCAAGCAGGGCCTGTGCGAGGATGTCGATGGTGCAGGCGGGGGCTTTCTGTACAAAAGTATCGCCTTGCTGACCATGCTCGAAGGCATGAAAGACCAGATCGACCGAGTCCTCAAGCGACATGAGGAAGCGGGTCATCTTGGGGTCGGTGATGGTGAGCGGCGCGCCTTGACGGATCTTGTCGATAAACAGCGGGATCACTGAGCCACGCGACGCCATGACGTTGCCGTAGCGGGTGATACACATGGTGGTGCCGGACTGCAGCATGCGGGCTTTGGCGACGAGGATTTTTTCGGCCATGGCTTTGGACATGCCCATGGCATTGATTGGGTAAACGGCCTTGTCGGTGCTCAGCAGCACGACTTTTTTGACCTGATTGGCGACGGCGGCGTTCAAGACATTTTCGGTGCCGAGAATATTGGTCTTGACGGCCTCGAGCGGATAAAACTCACAGGAGGGCACCTGCTTGAGCGCCGCCGCGTGAAAGACATAGTCCACGCCCATCATGGCCTGTGCGATGGTCGTATAGTCGCGGGTGTCGCCGATGTAAAACTTCACTTTTTTGTTGTTTACCGCAAGTCGCATGTCTTCCTGCTTCTTTTCGTCGCGGCTGAAGATGATGATTTGCTTGACGTCGGTTTCGATGAGGCGATTGAGCACGGTGTTACCAAAGGAACCCGTACCGCCGGTGATCATGAGTGTTTTATCGGTAAACATAAGGGGTCCTATAGGGCGTGCTGCTGAGGATGTTGCATAGAGTGCTGCAAGAAGTGCTGCTGATAGTACTGATGCATCGCGCTGATCAGCTCGGGCCATGCCGCTGGAGCATAGCCGGTCGCCTGATTAAAGCGGCTGGCATTCAGTGAGCGGTCGATGGCGACGTCATCAAAGGGGATGATGTCGATGTCTTTGTGGTACACACGGGCGACTTCGTGCAGGAGGTCGAATTTGTTGATCGGTGCAGCGGCGACATGATAGAGGCCATATAGCTCAGGTCTAGGAATCACATAGTCGCGTACCACGCGTGCCAGCTCAATGGTCGGCAGGCCCGAGAAGATGGCGCGCCGATACCCGCGTGTCGAGCCGTGTTGCGACAGGAACCAATTAATCAGGCTGCGGTTGCCATGCAGCTCATGACCGATGATCGAGGTACGCAAGGTAATCGCATGTGGGGCGTCGTGCAACTCGCCCAAGTATTTGCTGCGTCCATAGAGGTCGTCCGCATCGGCGAAGTCGTCCTCGCTGTAGAGGCCCGTCGTCCCGGCAAACACGCAGTCGGTGCTGATATGGATCAGGCGCGCGCGGGCGGCGTCAGCCAGCAGGGCGAGACGGTGTGGCAGCATCGTATTGATCGGGACAGCAAGCAGGGGATCGTTGGCCTCTGCGAGCTGTTTGACCAGACCGATGCAGTTGATGATGATGTCGGGGCGGGTTTGGGCAATGATCCGCGTCAGGTTGTCCTGATGCTCGACGTCGATGCCGGAGAGGATCTCGGTGTGGGCCGTGCGCGTAAAAAAACGCTGGTCGGCGTTACTTCGGATGGTGCCGGTCACATGAAAACGCGCATCTTGTGCGAAGGTGTGAAACATGCCATGTCCCAGCATGCCATTGGCACCCAATATCAAAACATTCATGGTGGTGTGCGATGTCCTTGTCGTGATGCGGTGACGGGTCAGGCGGGCTGCCGTCACTTCAACCACCAGACGGGCTGGGGAAAGTGGCAACGGATGAAAGCTGAACCTCGATGTTGCCTAATCATATGTGCAAGGGGAGCTGTGATTCAAGCGATAGTGTGACGTGGTTTAGATTTTTTTTATCTTGAGGATGTGGTTGATTTTTTTGATTGCGGATAGGGGCTGATACAGCGTGGATCGGCGCGATGGGGATAGGTCGGTCCGCCTCATGCCAGTCTGTTCAGCAAAACCCCTTTAGTCATTTCTACTGTAGTGATTTTTCTGATGTGGGGCCTGCCGCCGGCGTAACGATTGACTGGCCAATCGTCGGCAAAAGCCCTTTTTCGCGCAAAACTCGCCATCCTGAGGCGCGATTAGTGAAGCATTGCTTCACAGCGACGCAAGGAACAGTTGCGGGAAGCCACCTGCAAAAGACACAGCAGCTTCCACTGAATGGTATGAGGTCGTCCGCAGGGCTTTGTTCTCATATTGATCTGTGCAGAGCCTTTAGCTGCGGCGAAATTTAAAATAAGCCGCCAGAACGTCGCGTGGGGCTTCGAGCTGCGGATAATGCCCGATGGCATCAAAGCTGGCGATATAGGTCGGGGTCTTGATGATCTGGCGGTAGCGCTTGACCATATGCCCGCCCGAGACGGGGTCGCTGGCACCATTGATGAGGCCGAGCGGTATGCTGGCATGCTTGAGCGCGCCGACCCAGCGGCGGCGGTGGGCTTTGCGCTCGGGGATGTAGTGCAGCAGTTGCGGCAGGATGAGATGACCCTGATGATGCTGGATCAATGTCCAGAAGGTGTCGATCAGCTCAAAGTCGGGCTGGGTCTTGTGACCGAAGACGCGCTGCATGTTTTGCATCAGCCGGTCTTTGCTGTTGAAGCGGGCCAAGAGGGGGCCGAGTGGGGTACGCATGAGGCGCTGGACCATGAGCGGGCGATGACTCTCGGGAAACAGGCCGCCATTTAAGAAGCAGACACTGAGGAGCTGCGGGCGCAGCGGGGCGTGGTAGTTGGGGTGGCGCTCGCTGTCGTTCTGCCGCGCCAGCAGCTCTTGGGCGACGGTGTCGCCGTAGTCGTGCGCGAGGATATGGTAGGTATGGATGTCGTGACGGGCGAGCAGGGCTTCGTGCAGGTCGGCCTGATCCATGATGCTGTAGGGGTAGTCATGGGGCTTGGCTGAGAAACCAAAACCGATCATGTCGAGGGCAAAGACGCGGTAGCGGCGGGTGAGCGCGGTCCATAGCGCTTCCCAGTCCCACGAGGCGGTCGGAAAACCATGGATGAGCAGGAGTACTGGCGCATCCAGCGGGCCAGACTGCTGGTAAAAGATGCTGTGCCCACGATAGTCAAAGCTGTCGCCGCTGGCTTGCCAGTCGGTGAGGGGGATGCGGTAGACGGGGCGGGCATTGACTGGATTCATGGGGATCTGCGGATGGTCGTTCCGGTATAAGGGTCATGCGCGCCGTCCGGAATCTGGCATGGCATGTCAAATTAAAACAGCATTTTTTTTCATCGCTGCTGCTCGGCAATGGTGGAGCTGCAGGTTTTAAAACGTATTGTCATTCATTCTAGGTGACTTTTGCACGCTGTCAATCGCATCTTTGACTTAAGATCGCTATAAATCTGTTTGAATCAGAAGGCGGAAATGATAAGGCTGATGGCGCATATCTTTGGGCATATTTCATGAATTGAGGTGAGTATGGTTGGAATGAAAGCATTATTTGATCAATTATTTAGATCACACACCCGTTTATCTCGGTTG
>JASLEL010000238.1 GCA_030151145.1 Aquirhabdus sp.
AAATTGAGCTGTGGTCGCCAGAGTGCCATCACAAGCCGTTGCCAGCAGCACATAGCCTTCTGTCACATCCCGACCGGGCAAAGACATAGACTGACCAGTCCGTGCCAAAGCCCACAGCTTACGGCCACCCTTGAGCACCCCAGCCGTCTCCAACTCAAAGCCAGATACTTCGGTCAGATCGCGATAAAACTCCAAAATCTGCGAAGGCTGTACGACCTGATAGCGCTGACTGACCACCGACAACGGCTCCAGCGTATCGGAACGAAACAGCACCTTCTGATCTGGAAAGCTCTGAATTGATCCAGAGGTGCCTCCAGCTTCAGTCATATACCGTACTGGTGACTCCTGAATCGACCAATCCATACCGGCCTGCTTTGCCCACACTTCGATGGGCTGACGTTCGGATAACAGATTCCCCAGACCATGCCAGGGAACAGCACCGCGATATGCCATAGATTCAACTAAATGTGCCATGATGAAAACTCCTAAGAATAAGAAAAGCCAGATCCAACGCATCGCCCAACGGTGATGGTTTAATCCGGCTGATGAATGAAAATGAGAGGGAAGAGAGTGGAGTGATCAGAAACAGCGAATCACTGATGATCGCTATTGAAGTTGTAGCCACAGGACAGACAGTGGAAGTTATCAAGGATGTGATCATCAATGACCTCACCCAAGGCTGACCCAGTCAAGCAACCAGCAACCCCGCCGACCAGGCCACCCAAGATTGCGCCTGCGACACTACCGATAGGGCCAGCAACAAGACCCAATGAGACGCCAATCTCTGCGCCACCAATTGCACCAGCGGCACCACTGGCAACGCCCGCAGCAGTGCCAATGGCACCCCCGACTTTTTGAGCAAAACTGTTCACGCGAATCTGATGCGAATGGCATCGTGGACATATCGTCATGAGTTAAAACTCCTGCTTGATAAATAGGATATGGATTTTTGGTGGAAATTTGAGGCATAAAAAAGGCTTGCCGAAGCAAGCCAATGAAAGTGGATGATGAGGTTAGAGCGCGTCTATCTCGTAGAGATAATATAGATCTGAAATAGCTTTCAATCATTTTTTTGAATGTTGGCCCTGCTGGTGCTGATCGAACGGTTACGATATGGAGGCCTCCTGATCCTAGAGTTGATGACAGCAGCAATCAGCCGAAATCCAAGGATATCTACTCTGTTATCCGACTACGGAATTTTGTTGGTGTACCGCCAGTCAATCGTGTAAAGGAGCGCATAAAGCTGGATACATAGTTGTAACCCAGTTGATCCGAGATCTCCTCCAAGGTGTAATGTGGAAATCTCAGTAACCAAAGCACTTTTTCCTTGAACGCTTCGTCATAAGCAGATTTTTCGCTACAGTACCTGTGCTTTTTTGAAATCTTGCCAGTGAGCTCCTTACTACAGCTTATGTGTCGCTTTACACACTTGCGGATTGTGGTCATCTAAATAAAGTGGAGCATCTTTGGCGTGAAATGAGAAAAACTTGTCGCGAGCGATACTATGCCGAAGATGTGAAGGCGCGCAGAATCGATGGGAATGCCATGGAAGGATTAATCAATATGTCCAGTTTTGATCCGATACGCGAGCTGCTGGCACGCTATTACGCGCTGGAGTTCCATCAAAACCCACAACTCGCTGCGCGATTAGCGACCATTCAGCACTGGCAGAAACGGCGTATGCAGCATATGCATGCCGAACTCTTTGCGGTTCCTGAACATCATCTGATGACGCAATACTTTATGACCCGCTTGTACGGCGGGCCTGATTTTGAGGTGTTGGCCGAGCAGTGCGCACATGTCCTCAATGTTGCCCGAGTATTTGAAAGTCTGGTTCCTGAGAGCACCATTCAGACGGCGTTTAAAGCCATCGAACTGACGTTGCTCTCCATTGAGCTAGACCAAGGGCTTGCGCAATTCATGGCGCATGACTTACGCAATGCTGCGCAGGATGCAGCAGTGGATGACGCGCAGATGATTCAGCTTTATCAGCGGGCGCAGCAGGCGGATGAGCGTCGTCGTCAACTCGATTTGCTGGATAGTCTGGGACATCGACTGGATAAATATGTCCACTCTGCCCTGATCAAGCGGGTGTTCAAGTTTACCAAAGGGCTGTCGTCGCGGCATGGTTTAAACGCGGGTTATGCATTTCTGGACGAAGGATTTATTGCAATGGCACCGCTCAAATCCGCAGAGGTTTTTATTCGTCAATTTACCCAAGGCGAGCGTGCCATGATTGATCAGATCTATGCAGGCACGCCCAATCCATTGGGCCGTTTACCGCAAACCAGCGCTCATGGTGCTCTGCCAGTCGAAGCCGCAATCGTGAACGCCTAGTGATGTGGCACCGCCGATATAAGCGGCGATGCCATCACTGTCCAGATTGTGCGGTCATAGGGCCAAATTACTTTTCTTTGTCAGGGCGGCCTGAGACGCCGTATTTTCCTGCGAATGTGCCGCTTGATCAGCCTGCTGCTGTTTCGACCAACGCGCAAAGTGACGAATGGCCTGATTGGCTTCGGGGATGTATGGTGCAAACAGCGGCCATGCATGCCACAGACCGCGACCTATTTTTAAGGTGACATTGACCCCTGCGACTTGCGCCTGCTGGACAAAGGTACGGCTGTCGTCTTCAAATATCTCGCGGTCCGACACTTGCACATAGGTCGGTGGTAACCCAGTCGGATCACCCAATATCGGAGACATCAGCGGATGACTGCGCGAATGTCTGCCTGCGTAATGACGGGCAAAGCCTTGTTCTGTTACCCAGCTTGGTGAGATGATTTCGTTCGGATCATTACGGATATAGCTATCGCCCGCCATCCGGATATCCAGCCAAGCCGAGAGCAGGTAAAGTTGATCAGGCAGGGCTAACTGACGTTGCCGCTGCAAATAACACAGTGCCAGACTAAGCCCACCGCCTGCGGATTCGCCTCCCAGAATGACGGTTTTTCCGGTTTGCTGGTGGAGAAACTCGTTCCAGACATCCGCGACATCATGCAGACCTGCGGGGAAAGGGTGCTCAGGTGCGAGCCGATAAGCAGGGACCCAAACATCACAGTCAAGCGCTAGCGCAAGTCGTGCTGCAAAGCCACGATGGGTCTCCGGACTCCCGGAGACATAGCCGCCACCATGGATGTACATCATGGCGCGGGTGTCGTTACCCCCCCGACGTGGACGGATAATCTCAACGGGAATGCCGTCGACGTTGATGTGGCGAATGAGGACGCGGTGTGTAGGCACAGGAATCCGGCTTAAGCCTTTGCTCAACAAACGTCGGGCATGTGCAGGACTTGGCGCATCTTTTTTGATGCGTTTGATGCGATAAGCGAATATGAGCCGGACGAGCCGGGCCTGTAGACTCAGCATGGCAAAACCTCTTGAGTAGCTAATAAAAAATAGCGGTGCGTTTTTAACGATGCCGTGTGATCGACATCACGTTATTCCCAAATAATTTCCTGCCCTAGGCTGGCCCAAGATTCCAGCTGCGCTTGATAGCGTGCTTCGATCTTATTGCGTTTAATCTTCAGGGTGGGCGTGAGGAGATCGTTGTCCATCGTCCATGGCTCGTTGATGACGACCAGAAAACTCAGTTTTTGATGCGGCTCAAGCGTCGCATTGGTGGCGTGCAGCAAGGCGGTGAGTTCACTGTCGATGCCGGCGCGGTCTTTACCTTGAGCCAGACTGGTCCGAATCTCTTCAGCCAGCATGATAAACGCGACGGGTTGTGGCAGGCTGGAGCCGCCTACGCAGCTGGCTTCGATGAGTGCATGATTGCCGAGCGTCTGTTCGATCGGAACAGGGACGATGTACTTGCCTTTGGATGTTTTAAAGATGTCTTTGACACGGCCCGTGATCTTCAGTCGCCCCATGGCATCCTGCTCACCCATGTCGCCTGTATGCAAGAAACCATCGGCACGGATGTCTTGCGCCGTTTTCTCCGGGTTTTTATAGTAGCCGAGCATCGTACCGGGGCCTTTAATCAGGATTTCGCCATTGTCATCGATGCGACATTCCACCCCCGCCTGAGGGCGTCCCACATAGCCGGCGACAAAATCGCCCGCTTGAGTGCCGTGAGAGTAACCAAAGTTTTCGGACATGCCATACACTTCAAGTAACTCCAGCCCCAGACGTCGATACCAGTGGATGACTTCTATCGGCAATGGCGCTGAGCCGGTGAGTGCGTAGCGCACATGCGCAAGCCCAAGTTTGGTCAGTAAGGTCTTTTTGAGGATGCGGTTAATGCCCGGCAGCTTGAATAAGACATTTTGGACATGCGGTGGGATTTTCTCATTGACGCTCTGATAAAACTTGGTCCAGAGGCGCGGCACAGACAGGAAGAGCGTCGGTTTGGCACGAGATAAGTCTGCCAAGAAGGTATCCAAAGACCCGGCAAAGTACACAGTGGTCCCATAGTAGAGCGACAGCGTTTCGATAAAAATGCGCTCGGCCACATGCGCCAGTGGCAGATAGGACACCATGCGGTCATGGATGGAGAGCATAAAAAAATGATCGACGCCTCTCGCCGGGGACAGCATGGTGCGAAAACTATGCATGACCCCTTTGGGTGTGCCCGTACTGCCTGACGTATAGATAATCGTCGCCAGATCATCGGGGCTTGGCAAACTGATCCGCTGCAGTGGCACCATGGTGGTCATTAAATCATCCCACGCGGGTGCCGGGTAGTCTGGTGCAAAGGGAAGACGGACACAGGGCAGACCATTTGGAATCACGGTTTTTACCTGATGCCAGCTGTCTCCTTTGCCATCCAGTTTGCCAATGAAGAGTAGCTGGGCATCGCTGTGTTCAAGCATATGCTGAGCGCCTTCCGCACTGAGCGTGCTATACAGCGGTACCGATACATGCCCTGCCATCCAGATCGCCAAATCAGCCATGATCCAATGGGCGCTATTCCTGCCATAGATGGCGATCTGACTGCGGGCAGGCAGTGCTAAAGACATGAGATAAAATGCCATGCGCCGGACTTGATCGGCGACCTCGCCCCACGTATAGCTGATGGCTTGTCCATCTGCCAAAGGCTGTACCAAGTAAACCTTGTCAGGCTGTTGTTTTTCCCAATGTAACAGGCAATGCAATTGCGTGTCTTTGGTCGAAATATGATGCAGGTCTTTGACTGTGGACATTGGCGTAATTCTCATCCCTTTCATTTTGTGGAACGCATGAATGATGCAGTCAAGGATCGATCTTGAGCGACATCATGCTCAGGCCGTCATGGCCAGCAACGTTTGGTGCAGAAATCCAGCCTGTACCGAATGAGGTATGCGCGGACAACACTGCTCATCAGCGGCACGCAAAACTGCTCTTTCG
>JASLEL010000369.1 GCA_030151145.1 Aquirhabdus sp.
GCTGGACTATCAGGCGGCCTATGAGACGGGGCAACGTATCCTCGTGCAGGACGCGCAGCAAGAAACCGGACTGCATATCGTCGGTCTGACCTTGCTTAGACTGGGCAAAGGTGAGGAGGCCGTTGCTTACCTTGAGCGGACGGTGCGCAATAAATTTCACGATGGACACGCGCATTGGCAGTTTGCGCAGGCACTGGAGCAGTGCAAGCAATACGAACGGGCCATCACCCACTTTGACCGTGCCATAGAACTGGGCATCACCGATCCACAACTCACCGAGCATCTCTACAATACGGCTGGGCACATCTTTAGCCGCCATTGCCACTGGGCGGACTACGACCGGATCCAGCGGCTGGTGCGGCAGAGCATCATGTCCACCCATCGCTGGATTATCGGAGAGTCAACGCTGGCATCACCGTATTTCAGCAATGCCTTGCTGCGCATGGCGACCGAAAAGCATGCCAAGCAAGTACTCTCAGGGGTAGGGGAGGTCAGGACCTACCGCCATCAACCACCCACAGGCAAGATCCGGCTGGGTTTCGTTGGCTGTGACTTCTTTGAGCAGGCCACGGCTTATCTCATGGTCGGCTTTATAGAAGCTCTCGACCGTAATGTCTTTGAAATCTATGCCTATGAGCATGGTGAAGACCGCCCGCATACTGCGTTTAGAACGCGGGTGATGCAGGCCTATGATCATTTTGTCCGGATTGACGATCTGTCGGATATAGACGCAGCAGACCGCATTCATCAGGATCAGATCGATGTGCTGCTCTCGATCAAGAATCCCGCCAGCGCACGATTGGGTATCTTTGCCCATCGGCCTGCCGCGATCCAGATGCACTATCTGTATTATCCCGGTACCTCTGGCATGCCGTTCTTTGATTACTTCATCGGTGATGAGGTCGTGACTCCGCAGGGATGCGAGCCCGGCTATACCGAAAAGATTCTGCGTCTGAAGGGCTGCTATCAGCCCAACGATGATCGGCGGGTCAAGGCGCAAGATACCACCCGCAAAGACTGGGGTCTGCCTGATGATGCGGTCGTATTGGCCAACTTTAACCAGAGCTATAAATACACCCCGCAGATGTTTGACCTCTGGTGTCAGCTGTTGCGCATGGACAGCCGTCGAGTGCTCTGGCTCTTGGCCGAGAATGACGACATCCGCAATCGTCTGATCCGCGAAGCCGAGATGCGCGGTATCGCGGCCAACCGCTTGTTCTTTGGTGGCAAGATCCCCAGTCCGCCGTACTTAAATCGCCTGCGGCAGGCGGATCTGATCCTAGATACCTATCCCTATGGCGGACATACCTTGGGCAGCGATGCGCTGTGGTCGGGGACCCCGATTTTGACCCTGTGCGGTGAGACGTATGCCTCACGCGTGGCTGCGAGTCTTTTGCATGCAGTCGGAATGCCGGAGCTGATCGCTTACAGTGAGCAGGAGTTTCTCGACATTGGCCATCGTCTGCTCAATGATCCGGCAGAGCGGCAGCGCATGCGTGCGCATCTGGACGGTGGGCGTGAGCAGTTTGATGTGTTTGATTCCAAGAATTATGCATGGCGCTTTGGCATGCTGATGCAGAATGTGGTGCAGCTGCACTGGAAGAGATGATGATCTCATCAGGCAGGCTTCTGGGGGCAGTGAAATGCGTACAGCTTTTTTAATGACGAGTGCCTTAAATACTCGATTTGGCGTGTATGCCACTGAGCAGCGCATCAGCCAGACGCTGGACAGCATTCATAGCATTAAAAAGAAAGTCCCGGATGCCAAGATTTATCTGCTGGAGCTGGCTGGGATTAGTCCGACGATTGAGCAGGTGCAGAAAATCGCACCTTACGTGACACAGGTGCTGGATCTGAGCAAGCATCAACAGGTACAGGCGATTTATCATGGTACCAATAGCCATGACGTGGTGAAAAATCTGACCGAAGTCTTTGGCACACACGAGATCGTGCGCCATCTGCAGCAGCGGGGCGAGTTTCACGATGTGGATCGCATTTTTAAAATCTCTGGTCGCTATCTGCTGGCGGAGACATTTTCATTAGACAGGTTTACGCCGTATCCGCATCAGATCGTGATTGCAGCGCGCAGGCAGAGTCAGTTTGCCCCAGAAATCACGGGTGGTGTGACGATGCAATATATGAGTCGCTTGTGGTCGTGGCCGACGGCCATGACGCCCGATATCCTGCAGGTCTATGAGCAGGGGATCGACTATATGGTGGAGCGTCTAAACCAAGGCGGGTACTGCGATATAGAACATATGCTGTTTAAGTTTTTGCCGCAAGACCGTCTTATCGAGGTCTCACCGATCGGTGTACAAGGCTGTATTGCACCGACGGGTATAGCGGTCAGTGATTAAATTAAAAGCAATGACCGGGCCATATCGCACGGTTTGCAATCTGGGAGATTGCTTATAGATGCCGCAGGATCGGCAATGATCAGCACACAAGAAGAAAGGATCATCATCATGACCAATACGCCGCTCGTCACCGTGATCACGGCCTCAACGGCCTGTCCCTATCTGCCTGAGGCGATTGAGAGCGTCCAGGCGCAGACCTACCCAAACGTACAGCATCTGGTCGTCATCGATGGTCCGAGGAAGGACAGCGAGGCGATCACCAGCCGTTATGACGGAATCGATGTACTGCAGTTACCCTATGCGACGGGTGCCGATGGCTATCTGGGCCATCGCGTCTATGGCAGTGGGACCTATCTGGCCAAAGGCGACTATCTGTGCTTTCTGGATGAAGACAACTGGTTTGATCCGGATCATATCGCCAGCCTCATGAGTCGCATTCAGGAGGGCAAACAATGGACCTATTCGCTGCGCAAGATCGTGGATAAGGATGGCCAGTATGTCTGCCGCGATGACTGCGAGAGTCTGGGTCAATGGCCGTCGGTACTGGGAGACAGCGATTTTCTGATCGATGTCGGCTGCTATTTCCTGCCGAGACACGTCGCGCTGCAGATCAGTCCGCTATGGTTTAGACGTGCCCGCGAGCCGGGTGTGGTTGAGATAGACCGTATCATTGCGCAAGTGCTGAAGCAGCATTTCCCGCGGTTCGATACCACAGGGGAATACACGCTCAATTACCGTGCGGGCAATACCGAGCGTTCCGTCAAAAAAGAATTTTTCCTGCAAGGCAATCAGATCATGGCACAGCGCTATGGCGATCACTTGCCATGGGCGAAGGCCACTGCGCCAGATCCGGCGTGATGGCTTCATACACAAGTGTCCATGCCATCACGCTGGATCGTCCGCGCGGCGATTATCCTTCGATGATCGCCGTGACGCCAAGTCCGCCTGCGGTACACATGGAGATCAGTGTACGGCCGGATTTGCCGGTCTGGGCACGGTATTCGGCCAGATTTTTGGCGGCTGTCGCAAGGATACGTGCGCCAGTGGCGGCAAACGGGT
>JASLEL010000351.1 GCA_030151145.1 Aquirhabdus sp.
ATGATCTGGCGGCGGTGGGCTATCCGCTGGTTGGTGGGCGTCTGGATGTGATCGGCGGGCAAGATACGGCAGCACTGATCTTCAAGCGCAACAAGCACATCATTAATGTGCTTGTTGCGCTTGAAGATCAGTGCTGCCGTATCTTGCCCGCCGATCACATCCAGACGCCCACCAACCAGCGGATAGCCCACCGCCGCCAGATCATGCACCGGCGGCGCATAGTCGAGCTTACCCAGAAACCATGGCTTGACCGTGTGCTGATCGGTCGACACCACATCCATCAGATGTTCGGCCAACAAGGATCGCACATGGCTGTCAGTAAACTCATTACCGACACTCGTCTGTGTCTGCCAAAGCGGCAAGACCAGAAAGGTCACCAGTATACCCGCCGCAAAGGACATGCCTGCCGGTAACCACGGCGCGGCACGCCGACGTACGACGGGCTTGGCGGCTACAGGTGCAGATACTTCAGGCGGAGGCAACAGCTCGTCAATCGCAAGTCTCAGCTCACGCGGCATCTCGTAACGTGTCGCCTTGGTATGGATCAACTGGCTGAGCTCTTGTTGGCCTTGCTCTGTAGGTTCCAAGTCGTTTTGGCCTGACTCACTCTGGCTTAAATCGTCATCGTGTGAATTCATATCATTCATCCTGCAGCATGGATGTTAATGCTGCACGCAACATCCCCCGTGCCCGCGACAGGCGCGACATCACGGTCCCAGACGGCACACCCGTCACCTGTGCGATCTCCTCATAGCTCATCTCCTCCATTTCACGCAGGATGATCACCTCACGAAACACGGCAGGCAATCCCGCAATGGCCGTATCAATCTGCTCGCGACGACAGCGGTCCAGTGCCACATGCTCAGGCGAGGCCAGCGACGGATGCAGACGGTCCACATCATGCTGTACCACCTCATCGTCGATATCGACAAACAGCGACTCACGCCGCACCATCCGAAAATGATCCATACAGGCATTGCGCACGATGGCAAGCAGCCACGGCTTGGGATGATCGCCGCGCAGGGTGTGCAGAAAGCGGTACGCCTGCAATGCGGCATTCTGCATCACATCATGCGCGGAGAATTCATCGCGCAGCAGTCTGCACGCCAGGTTGTACCCAGCGTCCAGATGAGGGGCGATCTCAAGGTCAAAGCGACGTCGTTGGTCCATCATGAGCCATCAGCATTCCGCCATGCAGTCATGGCCCATGGAAACATAAAACCGACGTCAGGCACAGCCTTGCCTACCACATTTTTTGCCATCCATATCCTTACTGACCAGTCACGATGACCTTGCCAATCATATGCGGATGCAGCGTGCAGAAATAGTCATAGCTGCCTGCCTTGCTAAACGTAAACGAATACTTGCCATTGGTGTCGAGCGCGGCTGAGCGAAACAGATGTGCATTGCTGCGATCTGCTACGGTATGCGGGTCTTCATCGGTGTTGGTCCAAGTGACGGTGGTACCCACCGGCACAGTCAATGTGGCGGGCACGAAGGCAAAATTCTTGATCTCAACCGTATTGCCCGCCGCATGGGCACCGGACGAGATCAGCGCACCAAACAAGAGTGCTGCCGCAAAATTGCGTGTGTTCATGATCACCACTCCCTTAAACCAGTGTCGAGTCAGTCAGCGCCAGCTCATGCTTACCTTGAACGGTCTTGACCTCGGTAATGCCCAGATAGCTGCGCAATGCTTCAGCCGGGACCTTCATCGGACCCGGCGATGGTGCTGCACCCGGTGCAGGCTGCGGATATGCCGTACCGCGTGCAGTATGGAAGGTCATATTGCCCTCGACCTTCTGAATCACTTGATGGATATGGCCATTCAGGATGGTCACTGAGCCATATTTACGCAGCATCGCCAGTGCAACCTGCCCATCCGCAGTACCCCAGCCCCACGGCTCGTAGATGGTCCAGAGTGGAATATGGGCAAACACCACGATCGGCGTGCTCTTGGTCACGGCACGCAAGTCATCCGCCAGCCATTTCAATTGTTCGTCGCCAAGGCTGGTCATTTGGCCTTGTTTAAAGCTCAGTACATTGACCAATGCAATGAAATGCACACCATGGTCGTCAAAGCTATACCAGCCCGCACCTTGGGTGCCTTTGCCATAGCGATCAAGGAACAGCTTGCCGCCGCCTTCATCCAGCGTATCGTGCTCACCCGGCACATAGTGAACTGGTGCAGGCAGGCCTTTAAACAGCTCGGCTGCGGTATCAAACTCCTCAGGCTTGGACAGATGCGTGACGTCACCAGTGTGCAGGATCAGGCTGGGTGCCTGCGGCAGGGCATTGATGCGATCCATCGCGATCTGCAGGGTCTTGATCGGCTCGGGATTGGCTTCTTTATTAAAGCCGATATGCGTATCGCTGATCTGGACGAAGTGAAAAGTGCCTGAGGCTTTCAGCTGTGTAGCCTCGTCCATGGCAAAGGCTTTGGGCACACCGCCCACCATGGCCCAGACGACACCCGTACCGGCCCAGGCAGAGCACTCCAAAAACCGGCGACGGCTGATTTCAGTAGCATGAGATTCAGATTCTACAGCCGTAGGGCTGTGGTCAGACAAGCGTAGATGTGACATGGGAACTCTCCGTGTGGCGTTGAAGGAAGCGTTTAAAACCAACTCACCCTAATAGACGCAGCATGTGCCCCATTTATTCCCAGATCATGACAGTTTTTTAATCAATCATCTTAAAGTCGCTTATTGAGTCGATAGCGCGTAGAACCGCACCACCCCTGTCGAGCCTGAAGCCGAATTGTCCTGTAGATAATTACCGGCCTTGAAATACACTGTCCCGGCAGTGTCCCACGATGGATCAAAGCTAAAGGAATGAGAGACGCCATTGACGGTCACCGTCACCACATGATCTGACTGCGCGATGGTATAGCTGAAGCGCTGACCCAGTGCGAGTCCATGCAGCAGCGGATAACGCGCCTCGGTATTGCCGGGACTGATTTTGACGCCTGCCACGATGTCACCATTGATCCAGCGGATCTTGAAGGCTTCCGTCCCCTGCCCGTTTCCATGGATCTGCCCGATGATGATATCGCCGCTGGCAGGTTGCTGCGTCACCGCCAGTGTGGCACTCAACGTGTGCATACCTGAGAAAGTCCACTCACCGATCGTACGTAGCTCCGACCGCGGAAAGTGTGATTCACGGGTCGTCGCGCCATTATCCGGACAAGCGAACACCAGTGCCTTGGTCATTCCGTCATAGTAGAAATCAGGCGATATGTAGCTCATGAGCATCGGTGGCGAAACCTCAAGCACACTATCCCCTCTGGCAATCGGAGTCTGCAGCTTATACATCAATAGATCGACATGGTGCCCGGGTGCATCGGCCTGCGGATCAGCATAGGCGCAGGTACTGGCAGATAACGCGACAGCAAATCCTACAATTTGCAATCCGCTGACCATCCCGCCGAGATGCTGAGCCTGCGCCATGACGTACTTTCCTTTATCGTGATCAAACAAACGACCCAAGGTCTTAACAAAGATAACGATATCGATGCGTGATCGGTTGACACGTGGTGAATACGCGACATCCGCCAATTAGTTGGGAACAGCCCTCAGCACATATTGCACAGGGGTAGCATCATTTATGGCAGTCTGAGGGTCGACACCACATGCCCGGGCAATCTCGCCGATTAAAGGCAGGAAGCGATCCCGATGCGGCTCATCAAACAAACGGCCAACGCCATCAACGACACTAAATCCGCTGTGGGCGAAAAGCTCAATCATGGTTTCACGGGTGAACCAGCGTAAGTGGGTACGATCAAACAGACCGCTGTCCTCATAGCGAAAATCGCCGATAGACAGCTTGGCAAACATACTCCAGTGTTGTGCATTAGGAATGCACGCCACAACAGAACCGTGCTCAGGAATGACCTCTCGAATCCGCTGTAATACCCGCCAAGGATCGCGCATATGCTCCAGCGTATCGCCAAAAATCCAGCAGTCGCGATCTGCATAACGCTGAAAGAATGCATCATCGGCGTGCTCGATATCCAGCGCATGCGTCACATGACAATGCTGTCTGGCAATCTCAATATAATCCGCATCGATATCCACACCGACATAATGACTTGCGGGGTTGACCAGCCTGAACTCACGCGCCAGCGCACCAGAACTACAGCCAATCTCGATTAATGTCTGGGAAGCAGGTGGAATCAGACGCAGAAGATCTGGATTATGATGGTCGTGGACGGGCGTTTGTTGCATGTGACATATCCTTTGTTAAAGGTCCTTTAGAAATACGGCAGCAAGACGCGATGCTGCCTGCTCAAGCCCCTCTCAAGGCCTGCTCAAGATTAGCACAGTGCATGCCTTGTGCAATAAGCCATTACGTATTCTCCAACTGCCAGCACATGTGCTGGTCATCATCCGTCTATGACACGGACCTCAGCACATACCGGTCTTGTCATGCGCCAGAGCTAGCCGCTGACGATGGACATGACACGCATCGATCATGGTTAAATTTCAGCTAATGCATTATGATATCGGATTGCCATATTTACCCGCTTTTTAAGATCACGGCTTGAGTTATGTCCTGGACCCCCCATGTTACCGTTGCCACAGTGATTCAGCAGACATCAGGCTCGCATGTTGATCCTCGTTTTTTATTTGTCGAGGAAGAAAGCCTCAATCTGCCGCATCTGGTGATTAATCAGCCCGCAGGTCACGTCGAAGCCAATGAAAGCCTGATCGAGGCGGCCATCCGCGAAACGCTGGAAGAAACGGCACATACCGTCGAGATCGATCATGTGCTCGGCATGTATACCTATACGCCGCCCAATGATCCGCTGTGTACCTATTATCGCATGTGCTTTCTCGCTTCGGTCGTCTCCTTTGATGCGACGCGACCGCTGGATACCGGCATTGTCCGCACCGTCTGGCTGACTTTGGATGAGCTGAAAGCCAGTGGTCGCGCGCGTTCACCGCTGGTGATTCGCTGTATAGAGGATGCGCTGGCAGGACAGCGTTTTCCGCTGTCGCTAATTTTTGAGCAGCCGTGATTGACGTAGTTGATGAATTGACGTGGTTGATAATTAACCCCGTTTTATCATGATGATTGATTTGTTGTGTTCAATGTTTTTTGAGATCCCAAGATGAGTACGTCCACCCACCTGCCGACCACTGATGTAGTCTCTGCATCACCTGACGCCCCTCTTGTCATGGTGGGGATGTCGGGTGGTGTGGATTCTTCGGTCTCTGCGGCACTGCTACTGGAACAGGGCTACCATGTCGAAGGCCTGTTCATGAAGAACTGGGAAGACGACGACGGTACCGAATACTGCACCGCCATGCGCGATCTGGCCGATGCCCAGAGCGTCTGTGACCGGCTCGGGATTCGCCTGCACACGGCGAACTTTGCCATGGAATACTGGGATCGGGTCTTTGAGCATTTCCTGCATGAGTATCAGGCGGGCCGCACACCTAATCCCGATATCCTGTGCAATAAAGAGATCAAATTCCGCGCCTTTCTGGATTATGCCCTGACGCTGGGTGCGGACTATATCGCGACCGGCCACTATGCCCGCCGTGGACAGGTTGAGCTGAACGCATCCGGTGAAAAAGTCGCACCTCTGCTGCGTGGTCTGGATGCCAATAAAGACCAGAGCTACTTCCTGCATGCCGTGCATGGCCGAGAGATTGCCAAGACGCTGTTTCCGGTGGGTGAGCTCGAAAAGCCACTGGTGCGTGCCAAAGCCGAAGCGCTGGGACTCTCCACCGCTGCCAAGAAAGACTCTACCGGTATTTGCTTCATCGGCGAGCGACGCTTTAAAGATTTCCTGCAGCAATATCTGCCTGCCCAGCCCGGTGAGATCGTCAACGATCACGGTCAGGTCATTGGTCGGCATGATGGTCTGATGTACTACACGCTGGGGCAACGCGGCGGGATCGGCATCGGCGGCCTAAAAGATCAAAACGAAGGCGCATGGTTTGTGCTGGCCAAAGACTTAAAAGACAACCGCCTGATCGTCGGTCAAGGTCATGATCATCCATTGATGCAAAGCAGCACGCTCTGGTCCGAAAGCATCGACTGGGTCAAAGGCGACCTGCCACTCTCGCCCACCCAGCCCCTGCGCTGCGCTGCCAAAACCCGCTATCGGCAGGCCGACCAAGCCTGTACCGTCTATGTCAATGACAGAGACAATGCCGCACCGAACTCGGTCCGCGTGGTCTTCGATACCCCGCAGCGCGCCGTCACGCCGGGACAGAGTGTGGTGTTTTATCTGGGAGAGACCTGTCTGGGCGGTGGTGTGATTGGCACCACGGATGCCGGTCAGGTACAGCCTGCCGCATATAGTCCCGAGCAACCTGAAGAACAGACGGCATGACGACTTTTAATCCAGATCCCAATGCGCCCACACCCAGCCAGATGCGTCTGCTGGCACTGGCGGCCGTATTTCAGTCGGCGGGTCTGGTCTTTAGTCTGGCATCTCAAGGCATCGCCGCCCAGCAGAGTCACCAAGAGGCTTTTGATGCCTTGTATCGCTTGGCCTTATCTAATGAATCCGACCCGCTGCTCAGACTCGGTTCCATTGATCGCTATACGCTGGGATTAAAGATTCTGGAGGCCGTGCTCGTCCCACCGATCTCCAATCGCCCCACGCCGAGACAGCTGCAGTTGTCAGAACCCCGGCGTTATGCCGTTGCGCTGATGGCGACCGAACGACGCATTTATGGCAAGGCAGCTCTCGTCAATCTCACCCATCAGCAACTCAAACTGTTGAACCAGCGGGCCGCATTCTTTAACCAGCATTACCGCCACCCGTCGATGCTGGCAGGTATGGCAGGCACCTATCTCGCTACGGCAGGCACCTTGCGATCACGCATCAAAGTGAAGGGGCAGAAAAACACCCTGACCGATAGCGCCACCGTCGACGCGATCCGCGCGACGTTATTTGCAGGCGTGCAGGCCGCACATCTATGGCGCGAATTGGGCGGACATCGGTTACAATTGCTCTTTCAGAAACGGAGCATGCTGGCTGACCTGCGGGCGCTGGCTGCCAAGCGCTACCAGTTGCGCCATCACAGCTGATGGATGCGACCCAACTGCCCCTGATGACTTTAACCTGACGGCTATTTTTAGCCTTTGATGATTCAACTTTGGAATACTGAACATGCTGAACACCCTTACTGCCCTGTCACCACTGGATGGACGCTACGCCAGCAAATGCAATGCCTTGCGCCCTTATCTCTCCGAGTTTGGTCTGATCGCAGCGCGTGTTCAGGTCGAAGTGCGCTGGCTGCAGTCGCTGGCCCGTCATCCGGAGATTCAGGAGCTGGCTCCTTTCTCGGCAGCGACCAATAGTGCACTGGATGACCTCATCAAGCATTTCAGCGAAACCGATGCCGAGCGGATCAAGACCATCGAAGCCACCACCAACCATGACGTCAAGGCTGTCGAATATTTCCTCAAAGAAAAAATCGCTCATATCGATGAGCTGAAAGCCGCTGGTGAATTTATCCACTTCGCCTGCACCAGCGAAGATATTAACAACCTCTCACATGCCCTGATGCTGAAAAACGGCCGCGAAATCCTGCTGCACAGCATGCGCGAAATCCGCGATGCAATTGCTGGTCTTGCAACTCGCCACGCCGATCAACCCATGCTGTCCCGCACTCACGGTCAGACCGCAAGCCCAACCACTCTGGGTAAAGAGTTTGCCAATGTCGCCTACCGTCTGGCGCGCCAGATCAAGCAGTTTGAGCAAGTCGAACTGTTGGGCAAGATCAATGGTGCCGTGGGTAACTACAACGCCCATCTGTCGGCCTACCCAACCATCGACTGGGGTGCGCATGCACAAGACTTTATCGAATCTCTGGGTCTGACCTTTAACCCCTACACCACTCAGATCGAGCCACACGACTATATCGCCGAGCTGTTTGATGCGCTGCGTCGCTTCAATACCATTCTCATCGACTTTAACCGCGACGTCTGGGGCTATATCTCGCTGGGCTACTTCAAACAGCGTCTCAAAGCCGGTGAAGTCGGCTCCTCGACCATGCCGCACAAGGTCAATCCAATCGACTTTGAAAACAGTGAAGGCAACCTCGGCATCGCCAATGCGGTCCTTGCTCACCTCGGCGAAAAACTGCCGATCTCGCGCTGGCAGCGTGACCTGACCGACTCGACCGTCCTGCGCAACATGGGCGTGGGTCTGGCGCAGAGCCTGATCGCCTTTGAAGCCTGCCTGAAAGGTATCGGCAAGCTCGAACTGAATGCCGACCGTCTGCTGGCTGATCTCGACAGTGCGCAAGAAGTATTGGCCGAGCCGATCCAGACCGTGATGCGCCGCTACAACGTCGAACAGCCCTATGAAAAACTCAAAGCCCTCACCCGTGGTCAGGCCATGACCCGTCAGATGATGGTGGACTTCGTGCAGGGTCATGAACTGACCGCTGTTCCGGCGACTGATCGTGCACGCCTTGCGGAACTGACCCCAGCGACCTATACCGGCAATGCCGCTGATCAGGCCAAAGCACTGGCAGACTGGCTGAAGAAAATCTAAGCTGGTTGACGTAATGTAAAAAAGACCGCAAATGCGGTCTTTTTTAACGCCGAGAAATACTCTCTCAGCGCCAATTTTTTATCAATCTTCCGCTTCGGTGAAACACCTCACATTTTTCCCTATCAATTTCAGACGAATAGCTCTGCACACATCCAGAATACGCCAAAAAAAATCTTATAATTTGAGGTGCCCACCTGTCCAATCACGGATAAGAGACAGCAGGCTTTGACATTAAATTAAATCATCAAACGATCAAGGAAGAGAAAGTATGCGTACACGCATGATTCACATCGGGGGAGCACTGGCACTGTGCGGCGCATTATCCACCTCCGCCATCGCCGCCACTGGGTCCACACCCGGCAACTACATCTGGTACAAATTTCCCAGCAGTGTCACTGCGATCACCGACATCACCTACAATGTCACGGTCAATCAGGACCCGGGCCCCTTGGCCAATGTGTTCTGGAGCAATCAGTTTGATCTGGCGGCAAATACCACCAACCCAACCAAGCTGACCGGATATATGGGCATGCAGGTCAACGGCGGTAATAAACGCACGTTCCTGATCTCCATCTGGGGCGCGACTGCCTCCAAAGCAGGCGACCCTGGCACCACCTGCCAAACGGGAACCGAAGGCACCCCATTCGTCAATTGCCACCTGATTTCATCTCAAGGACAGCCCTTCTACTGGCAGCAGGGACATGCCTATCAGTTTCATATCGTCAATGAAGGCAACCAGTGGTTTGGTGCGATCGTCACAGATGTCACGACCAACACCTCAATCAAACTGGGTAGCATCCAGACCGGACGGGACGCCATCGACCCTAAGGGCAATACCGTCTCTTGGACCGAATTCTTTGAATGGAACAGCGCGCTGTCCACCTGTAACGACCAGCCCTATGTCAATGCAACCTTTGGCGTACCGGTCGTCTACAACAATGGTGCACTGGTCTCTGCGTCCATCAGCAGTAAAAGCAACGGTAATAGCTGCGCCTATGATACATCCAGTGCGGTGACGCCCGCCGGTCCAGTTCAGGTCACCAACGCCACCCACAATTCGCTGCGTGGACCTATTGTCAATGCACAAGGGCAATGCCTGATCAATACCAACGGCATACCGTCACTGGGCAGTTGCAGTGCTTTCGACAGCAAGCAAGGCTGGGTGATGGGCGCAAATGGCGCTGTTCAGAATAACCATCTTTGCCTCAGCAATACGTCCGGCCTCCCCATAAACAGCTGTACGGGCAATACGACTCAGCTATGGACGTATCAGAATGGCCAACTCAGGCAGCAGGGCACCAATCTGTGCCTGAGCAATACCGCATCGGTGCTGAGTACTCAAACCTGCTCGACCTGGGCGACCAGCCAGCAATGGACCCTGCCGGGATTCCCCGGCACACCGACCATGTGGAACTGTGCCAACGCCACCCCCATCAATCGGCCTTATTTACTCAAGGTCGGTACAACCCTCTGTCCACTGGATACCATGACCTCACCGCATGGCAAGTATCATTTGAACGTTCAGCAGGATGGTAATCTGGCCATCTATGATGCAAACAACACCCTGCAGTGGACCTCAGGCACCAATGCCAGCAACCCGATTCGCGCCACATTGCAAAGAGATGGTAATTTTGTGATCTATGATGGTACCAATGCACAGATCTGGTCATCAGGGCTGATTAATGGTCCGAGCAGTTCCTTTGTATTCATGCAAGATGACGGCAATCTGGTCGATTATGGTGTTAGCGTTGCTTTCGCCAGCAACTCTGCCGACCCGACCGTCGCTGCGACCAATACCGCACCCTATATGATCAAACGGGGCACCACCTTGAGCGCAGGTCAAAGTGCTACCTCAGGCAACGGTAAATTCACATTAACCATGCAGGCCTCGGGTAATCTGGTCATCACGCGCAATAGTGACGGTCAAACCATCTTCAGCACAGGCACCAGCGGCATAGGCAACTATGCCGCCATGCAGACCGATGGCAACTTCGTGGTCTATTCATCTGGAGGCGTACCGCTATGGGCCACCCATACCAGTGGCACACCCGGTGCTTTACTGTTTCTGCAAAATGACGGCAATCTGGTCCTCTACTCGCTGATCCCCAAGTGGAGCCGCTTCTAAACTCAAAGCCACCCGCATGGTGAAATGCATCAGCCCATGACCAGTGTCATGGGCTGAATTGAGTGCGACGGGGCTAATATCCCAAGATAGACGCAGTGTCCATCCTTATACCTGCTGCGTAAGCGCCTACTGCATGTGCTTACGACGCAGCGACGATCGCTATGGCTTCGATCCACAACGCATTTTCCTGACACCGGAAACGCAGATTAAAACCTGCAAACGTAAAGCCATATTCCCTGCCATCATCCTGATAGGCTGGTCGCGGATCCTGTGCCAGCACCTGCTCCATGACATGGATAGCAGCATCATCCAGCACACCTGCCGCACGCAACTGGTCACGCTGGACCAGCGCGTCTGCAGCCCAATACACCGCACATAAGGCTGGCGCATCACTCGCAAAGCCACTCACCGCATCCGGCAGCGCATCGCTATAGGCGACATAAGGCTTGATATCGACCAATGGCGTCCCATCGACCAGATCGGCACCACGGATATGCAGGCGCGCACGACCATCAATCACCTCAATGCGCTCAAGGCGCACCACCGATAGACCCAGTGGTGCCGGACGGTACATGCTACGCGAGGCGAATACCCCGATTTTTTGATTACCACCAAGGCGTGGGGGACGAATCTGCGCCCGAAAAGCCCCAGCTGACTCGTCCAGATGGGCCTGATGAGTGGCCTTCTTGCTTTCGCGGTTTAAATGAAACTGCCAGATCAGCCACAGATGACTAAACGCCGCCAGCCCGTCAAAGGCAGCCGCCTGATCATAAGGAGGGATCATCTCAATCACACCAGCCACATCCACTAGATTGGGCTGTCTGGGCACACCGAACTTCTCGGTAAATGGCGTACGCACATAACCAATGATCGGAATCGTCAAGGTCATCGCTGGACCATCGCCGACAGTGGAAGGTGGATGTGTTTTACTCATCAGCTTTCCTGATATAAGACATAAAATGAACTCGATTTACCTATAAGTCACTTGCGGTAAAATAACCCTTATCTCCTGCATATCGACCTATTGAGACTCTTATGGCCGCTTTTAATACCGAGCGCATCACACACGTCCATCACTGGAATGATACGCTGTTCAGCTTCAAGGCCACCCGCGATCCGGGATTACGCTTCAAGAACGGCCAGTTCGTCATGATCGGCCTTGAGGTCAATGATCGTCCCCTGCTGCGCGCCTATTCCATCGCCAGTGCCAACTATGAGCACGAACTGGAGTTCTTTTCCATCAAGGTCCAAGATGGTCCGCTGACATCGATCCTGCAGAATCTCAAAGTCGGCGACGAGCTGCTAATCAGCAAGAAACCCACCGGCACACTGGTACTGGATGATCTGCTGCCCGGTAAACATCTCTATATGCTGGCCACCGGTACCGGTCTTGCACCCTTCCTGTCACTGATCCGCGACCCGGAAGTCTACGAGCGTTTCGACAAAGTCATCCTCGTGCACGGCGTGCGCTATGTCAACGAACTGGCCTATACCGACCTGATCGAGAGCGCTTTGCCCAATGATGAGATCTTTGCCGAGCTAATCAAGGATAAACTGATTTACTATCCCACTGTCACGCGCGAAGCTTTCCGCAATCAGGGCCGCATCACAACCCTGATCGAGACCGGCAAACTGTTTGCCGACATCGGCCTGCCACCGCTGAACCGTGACACGGACCGCGTCATGATGTGCGGTAGCCCCAGCATGCTGCATGATCTGTCCGTGATGCTCGACCAGCATGGGCTGCATGTCTCCCCGCGCATGGGCGATCCCGGTGACTATGTGATCGAGCGCGCCTTCGTCGAAAAATAACATCAAGCTATACGAGTGCATAAAAAGCGACCCCATCGGTCGCTTTTTTAATCGCCAAACGCCATCTGTCACTCATTGATCCTGCGAAAACAGCACCGCATTCACTTTGACCGTAATCTCATGACCGACTGCAGGGA
>JASLEL010000352.1 GCA_030151145.1 Aquirhabdus sp.
TTCAAAGGTGATGCGACCCAGTTTTTTTGCTTTGGGGGCCACACGCGGATCGGTGGTATAGACGCCATCGACGTCGGTATAGATCTGGCATTCGTCGGCCTTGAGTGCAGCCGCCATGGCGACACCGGTCGTATCCGAGCCACCGCGACCCAGCGTCGTGATATTGCCTTCGTCATCAATACCCTGAAATCCGGCGACGATGACGACCGATCCGGCATCGAGATCGCTACGGACAGCACTCTCTTCGATGGATTGGATACGGGCTTTGTTAAAGGCACTATCGGTACGGATGCTGACTTGGGCACCGGTATAGGAGCGGGCATTTAAGCCCAGACTCTTCAGACCCATCGCCAGCATGGCGATGGTCACTTGCTCACCCGTAGACAACATCTGATCCAGCTCACGGGGATCAGGATTTTCGTTAATGGCCTTTGCCAGCCCGATCAGGCGATTGGTCTCACCGCTCATGGCGGAGACGACGACCACCACCTGATGACCATGGTCATGCCAGCGCTTGACGCGGCGGGCGACATTGAGAATGCGTTCTGGCGTACCCATGGAGGTGCCGCCGTATTTTTGGACGATAAGAGCCATGTGCTTTCCGATTTTCCTTACAGTCTTGTCAATCACCGGGATTGAACTTTAGCGCCGCCATGGACAATCTGGCGGCAACTCAAATGCACCGCGCAATCACGGTGCCGCTACATTCTTTAAAAAGTTAAGCTAGCTTGCCTTCGATCCAGGCAGGCAGACTGTCAATCACGTTGACGAAGTCGGGCGTCAGCGGTGCGCCGCCCTGTGCCAGATCAGGCTTACCACCGCCTTTACCGCCCAGTTGACCTGCCAGATGGCTGATGATCTCGCCAGCTTTGATCTTGCCGGTATGCGAAGGTGCTACAGCCGCCAGCAGGTTGACCTTGTCGCCATCAGTTGAGCCCAGCACGATCACGCTCTCTGGCAGACGAGATTTGACGCTGTCGAGCAGGGTGCGCAGGGACTTGCCATCGACTTGTTCGAGCTTGGATACCAGTACTTTGACATCGCCGACCCAGCGGGCTTGTGCAGCCAGCTCGACGCTCTCGGCGTTAGCGAGCTTTTGATTCAGGCGTTCGATTTGTTTCTCGAGATCCCGTGCGCGGTCAGCCAACGCATTGACTTTGTCAAAGGCCTGAGCGCGCGCGGCTTTGGTCAGGCTCGTGATCTGGGCAAGCTGACGGTCACCGGTCTGGACGTATTGCAGCGCGGCAAGGCCGGTCACAGCCTCGATGCGGCGAATACCAGCGGCGATGCCACCTTCGCTTACGATCTTAAACAAGCCAATATCACCGGTACGTTCAACATGGATACCGCCACACAGCTCAACTGAGAAGCGGTGATCATTGCTTTGGCTACCCATAGCAAGGACACGCACTTCATCACCGTATTTCTCACCAAACAGCATCATCGCGCCTTTGGTCTTGGCTTCCGCCATGCTCATTTCAGCGGTCTCTACAGCCGTATTGGCAATGATTTCCTGCGTGACCAGACGCTCAACAGCAGCGATCTGCTCAGGAGTCACGGCCTGCTCATTGGCGAAGTCAAAGCGCAAGAGATCTGCACTCACGAGCGAGCCTTTCTGAGTCACATGTTCGCCCAGTACCTGACGCAGTGCGGCGTGCAGCAGGTGGGTCGCGGAGTGGTTACGCATGATCGAAGCCCGCAAGGCGGCTTTGACTTCGGCGTCTACCGTCTGGCTGGCTTTGATCACACCCATGGTGACCACACCTTGATGGACGAATGCCGAGCCCGATTTTTTGGTGTCCTGAACTTCAAAGATACCTGCAGGTGCCGTCAGCGTACCGGTGTCACCCACCTGACCACCGGATTCGGCATAGAAGGGGGTTTGATCCAGCACGACAAAGCCTTCATCGCCTTCATGCAGTTCATCGACCGGCTGACCGTCCTTGTACAAGGCAACGATGCGGCCTTGACCGGATGTCGCGCTATAGCCGTCAAACTGGGTGGCGCTGTCCACTTTGACAAAGCTGTTGTAGTCCACGGTGAATTTACCGGACTCACGCGCACGGCGGCGCTGCTCATCCATCGCAGTTTCAAAACCAGCCTGATCGACCGTCAGACCGCGTTCGCGCGCGATGTCGGCAGTCAGATCGACGGGGAAACCATAGGTATCGTAGAGTTTGAATGCGGTCTCGCCACCGATCACAGTACCAGTGAGTTGTGGCAGTTCAGCTTCGAGCAGTTTCAGACCTTGCTCTAGCGTACGGGCGAATTGCTCTTCTTCTTTACGCAGGGCGTTTTCGACTACTTCACGACGCACGATCAGCTCAGGATAGGCTTCGCCCATCACGTCGATCAGAGACTGCACCATCTTGTAGAAGAAGCTGCCGGTTGCGCCGAGTTTATTGCCATGGCGTACGGCACGACGGATGATGCGACGCAGCACATAGCCGCGGCCTTCGTTGCTGGGCATCACGCCATCGGCGATCAGGAAGGAGCAGGAGCGGGCATGGTCAGCGACGACGCGTAGAGAGGGCTGTCCTTGATCTTCGATACCGATGATCTGGCAGGCCGCTTGAATCAGATGCTGAAAAATATCGATTTCATAGTTGGAGTGCACATGCTGCATGACCGCGCTGATGCGCTCAAGGCCCATACCGGTATCGACGCTAGGCGCTGGCAGAGCTTGCATACTGCCGTCTTTTTGACGGTTAAACTGCATAAACACACAGTTCCAGATCTCGATATAGCGATCGCCGTCTTCTTCAGGGGTACCCGGCAGGCCGCCGGCGATCTCAGGGCCATGATCGTAGAAGATCTCGGTGCATGGACCACACGGGCCGGTATCGCCCATAGCCCAGAAGTTATCAGAGGCATAGGGTGCGCCTTTGTTGTCACCGATACGGATGATGCGCGAGGCATCTAAGCCGATATCGTTCTGCCAGTAGCCGTAGGCTTCATCATCGGTCGCATAGATGGTCACATACAGACGATCGGCAGGGATGGCCATCCACGCAGGACTGGTCAGGAATTCCCAGGCATAGGCGATGGCATCTTTCTTAAAATAATCGCCAAAAGAGAAGTTGCCCAGCATTTCAAAGAAGGTGTGGTGGCGCGCGGTATAGCCGACGTTATCCAAGTCGTTGTGCTTGCCACCGGCGCGGACACATTTTTGGCTCGAGGTGGCGCGGGTGTAGTCACGCGGGTCCAGACCTAAGAAGGTATCTTTAAACTGGTTCATCCCGGCATTGGTGAAGAGCAGGGTCGGATCATTGGCCGGGATCAGGCTGCTGGAGGCGACACGGGTATGGCCCTTGCTCTCAAAGAAGCGCAGGAAAGCCTCACGAATGTCAGCGGCGCGCATGGGTTGCTTGATCTCTTGCGGCGTAGTCATAAGCGGGCGCTCCTTGTATGCGGGGTAACGGCTAAAGCGAAAAACGAATGTGAAAATCAGCGAATTTTAAAAGCGAAATAGTATAGCTGATTTTTTTCAAAGCGCCGCGAGGCCGTAAAAAAAATTACAGACCGCTTTGAGCGGGCCGCTGCCTTTGGATGGCTGGATATTAGGTTGAAG
>JASLEL010000380.1 GCA_030151145.1 Aquirhabdus sp.
CCTATGACGAATGTGATGCACAGTCAAGCCTTTGATGCAGCCTGACTGCGGGCCGATTGACGTTTGACACGACCCCAGCAAGGTATGAGAGACTGTTTATATTTATATATTTTAACGTACAAATAGTAAACAATATCTACATCTATCCATATTAAAACACACCGCATGGCAAGGTATTTTATAATAATAGCTATTCAAAATAGCTATTATTAGCAGGAATACATCATTAAATAAGCACCATCAAAACATGATAATTAAATTATCATCATTTTCGCATCTAACATAGATTTAAATAAAAGAAAGGATCAATATAAATTACACAACAAATCAAAATACGCAATTAGATGAAATAATCCTACTCCTCCACGCACTATCGCGCATCTCACGACCCGACCAAGCCATATCTATCTGAATTAAAATACATAAAAACCAAACCCGTTGCGCAAGCTGCATCAGAACAGATGGGGTGCATCAACCCAAGGCCATGCACCAAACCAGCGCAAAGTACGTATAAAACCCTGAACTTCCACAACGTTAGCGCTATCGACAGCGATTATCCAAAAGAAACAAAATACGTCACATTCTGACAATTTGAAAAATTAAATAATTAACCACGCATTTATGCATCCGAACTACGTGTTTTGAAAAATAAGAACGGCATCACACTTCGTACAATCAGAGAAATTAATAATGTTTTTAATACGGTTAATGCTTGATTTAATCAGAATACGATAATAGTATGGGTCAAAATTTAGCCGTCATGACGTCAAAATCGCACACGTGAATCAGAATCCCGCCGACCAGATGGCGCGACAGAAGATCACATGAGATGAAGCCACGTGAACCCAAATGCGTCGTATCGGCGATGAATGTAACGCACTGATAAGGAAAGACAGGGCGTGGATCAGGCTCCACCTGATGGCCTGCGATAGTGCAGGTTGCTGAATGGAGGCCAGAGGCCAATAGACCCAAGCAATCACCACCAAGCCAGCCCCCGTTGCTGGGACAGGCTTGATCTGACTATTTAATGGAAGGGTTTCTCCTATGACTACCTCTCTCCTGGAGCCAAAGAAAGCAGGCAAAGTCGTATTAACACGCCTGCTCAAAACGCTTTCCCGGCAAAAGCCTGACGCCCTGTCTGAACAAGAGGCACAGGCCGTCACACCGTTCCCCTGCCTGCCGTATCACCTCGGCTTCAGTCAGGACAGCATCATCGCCAGCATTCGCGCGCTGCGACCAAGCGACGTATTTAGTCCGGAAGTGCTGCAGATCCATGATGGCGATGACTTCGTCGCTTTCGACGCCGACCAGTTGCATTACACGCAGTATCCCTTCCTGCTGCTGCGCTATAGCGTACGTGGTGGTGGTCTGCGCTATGTCACCTATTCCACGCTGGCGCATGAGATCGAGCATATCGCCTTGGGCAGCAGCACAGAGATCAGCACCCTGATCGACTTGTACTGCGACACCGTGATCACACACGGTCACCCTGTCATTGCACGCCATCCATTTCAGCTCATCGCCGAAACCCCGGCACTCAAAGCCGCGCTTCTAGGACTGGATGACCGCCTCAATCACAGCCTGCAGCATATGCAGGCCTGTGTGCCCGACCTTGCGATCAGCCTGCTACCCAGCAACTATGTCTGCCTCTATACACCACTGGCCCATGCACCGGAAGCACTGGGCAAGATTGCACAGGAGTCGGCACCACAGCCCGCTCAGGCTTATCTGCAGCAGATTGGTCGTCATTTTGGTTTTAAAGAGCAAGGTCAGCTGATCATCTACACACCATCGGAGCTTGCAGAATGGCATAGCGCTGGGCCGGATCAGTTTATGATTGCCATGGCTCGCCGCATCGCTGAGCGCGTTTTCTCACCCGCAGAGGTCGTCACACAGGGGATGGCGCCACAAGATAGCCATCAGTATAGTCGTTCGGTACTCGCGGCATTGCTGAGCCGCCTCTACACGGGGCAATACCATCTGCCCAAAGCCGAAGACCAGCACGCGACGAGCGGTCATAATCTGGCAGGTCAAAGCATTCTCACGGTCTACCTCGACAAGATCATGCGCAAGACGGCCATCCCGGCGCTGGAGTCGATTCGGCAGCATCGTGCACCGGGCAAGGCTGATCTGCTGCGCATTACTTCGCAGTCCATTCGTCAATTGGCAGTCCAGATCGATGCCATGCAGCGTGTGCATGTGCAGCTGCTGGATATCCTGTCGCTTGAGCTGAAGTCCAGTCCTGTGGAAGCCTGACGGGATTCCGGCGTAGGCATCAATTAAACTCAAATGAATAAACAAAGCCTGCAAAAGCGGGCTTTTTTGCTATCTATGCACGACAAAAATACAGGTATATACCGAAATTTTCTTTCTTTTGAAAAAAGCATTGACTCTATAGTCAACTATAGGGTTTATCCTGATTCCAAGATAAATGCCTTGCCTCGGATCAAGATATGCAGACCATCGGCCAAATCGCCCGCAGTAGCGGCATCTCCATCGAAACCATCCGTTTCTACGAACAAGAGCGATTATTGCCCAAAACACCGCGCACTGCGGCGGGCTATCGCCTGTATGACCAGCATGCCGTGAACCGCCTGCGCTTTATCAGCCGCGCCAAAACGCTGGGTTTTACGCTGACTGAAATCCGCGAAATCCTGAATCTGCAAGATAGCCCCGACTCATCTCACCAAGGCCGTGCAGAAATCAAAGCCATCACAGAAAAAAGACTGTTGGACATCGCGCAACGCATCGCCGACCTGCAACGCATGCAGACGGTCCTGACCAAGCTGTCTAGCGAATGCAGCGGACACGGCAGCGCGATCCATTGCCCCATCGTCGAGACCCTATCTGGCATGCACGATAGCCATCTCAAAGCACATCACGACAAGCATCACGACGCACAACACGAGGAGCATCATCATGACTAAAGCCTGCTGCCATCAGCCAGTCCAGGAATCACATCCGCATTCACATCACCACGCACCCCACCATTCATCCCATCATACCGCCACGATACGCAGCAATCTGCGCACGGCGGCCTCGGCGACGTTGCACTGCCTCACCGGATGTGCCATCGGCGAATTCATCGGTTTGGCTTTAGGGGTACACTTGGGCTGGCAACCAACGCACACCATGCTGATGTCTACCCTGCTGTCTTTTATCACAGGTTTTGCGCTCACGCTGATTCCACTGATGCGCCATCGTGGATTGCGCTTTGCTCAAGCATGGAAGATCGTCTGGATCGGCGAGATGGTCTCGATCACCGTGATGGAAATCGCGATGAATCTGACGGACTTCCGCGCTGGTGGGATGAACGTGGCGGGGCTACACGAGCCTCGGTTCTGGTTCAGTTTTGCGATCGCGATGCTGGCAGGGTTTGTGGCTGCGGTGCCGGTCAATGCATGGTTATTGTCGCGTAATCTGAAGAACTGCCATTGAAAATAGGCGGAGGCTGGGGCCTGCCCCAGCTATAGGGATTTGGGTATGTTGAGGTATTCGTAGATGGGCTATTAAGGGAACACTGTTAACGAGGCTAACAGTATCTGCTCTTGCTAGGGCTTAGCACACCACACATGGACTAATTTCCCCAAGCACCGGGACGAATCCAATATATTTTCTCAGGAGTGATTAATAATTCATTTTGTAGAATTGAGACAAAATCATCAACGTTAGACTGACTGTCAACATAGAGCGCAATAGTGTCATTGCTCATTATCGTGTATTTAATGAATAGCATAGCGTTTCCGCTATATTCTGCATAGTGACCAAGTAGTGGTCCCATTCCTGCTTCGACATCCTCAAAAGATTGTCCTGAAAATTTCATGGTTATTTTATAGAAATCATATCCAAATTGGATAACCTCTTTGGCAAAGCCACTAGACCATTTAATATCAGGAATATGCGGCATTATCTATCACCAAAGTATTTACAAAAATTCTTTAAATTATTATTTTTAATATCGTAGGCTGGGGCCTGCCCCAGCTTTAAGGAAACTTGTTACTCCAAATACCGCTGCTGCGGTAAACCCCAGCCTACCGAGATTAACACCTCACCCACATCACTTAAACAGCAGCGGTAGCGTCACCCGAAACACCGCACCACCCTCGCTATGGTTGTACGCCTCGACCCGCCCCTCATGCTGCTCGACCAGAGACCGCACCACCGACAGCCCCAGCCCCGAGCCACCTGTCGCCCGCGAGCGCGACTGATCCAAGCGAAAGAAAGGATCAAAGATCCGCTCCAGCATGCCCTGTGGTAGTCCCTGACCATGGTCACGCACCTCCAGCACGCCACAATCATGCTCAGGCCATACGGCGACTTCGATCAGCTTGCCATGACTGGCATAGCGAATGGCATTCTCCAGCAAATTGGAAAGGATCTGGCTCATCCGGTCACGGTCGGCAAAGACCAGGGTGGATTTGGTATCGATGGTAATCGTCAGATGACTTTCGGCAGCACGATCTGCATATTGCGAGACCACGACCCGGACCAGATCGACCAAATCCAGCTCCGCACAGTACAGAGGGAGCTTGTGAGCATTATCCAGCCCGAGGATGTGCACGTCTTCGACCAGACGCACCAGATGCTGGGTCTGATCCAAGAGCTTTTGATACTCACGGGCCGAAGGCTGAATCACCCCGTCACACAGGGCATGCAGGCGACCGTTGAGGATGGTGAGCGGGGTACGGAGTTCGTGAGAGATGGCCGCTGCGGTGGCTTTGCGCTCACGCTCAAGGTTCTCAAGCGAGGCGGCCATCTGATTGAAGTGAGCGATCATGTTGGCGACTTCGTTATTGCCCGTGATCACCTGCGCCCGGACCGTGAGATCCCCTTCGGCAATCATACCCGCCGCCTCGGCAATCGCCGCGATCGGACGGATAAACATCCGCGCCAGCGCCCAAGCCAGCGCAATTCCGCAAAAGAGAATGATCACCAGACCAATGAACAGCGGATACAGCTCGGTGCTGCCACGCAAGCCCGTCGCGCCATCGACGGCGTATTCGGTCATGTATTCGCGGTAGCCGACGCTGTGAATATCATGGGTCAGCACGCTGTGGGCAATGTCAGCGCGCTGCTCTTCGGGGAAACGATTGAGGAAATCATAGAACTGCAGACGTTCGCGGATCTCGATACTCAAGGTAAAGACACAGATAATGACAAAGACAAACATCGTCATATAGATGCCGAGGCGTATCCACAGCTTTTCCAGTGCCTTGATCATGATGCTGCCGCCTGCACGGCGATCCGTGCCCCTATAAGGTAATCAAAACCCGTATCAATCCACCCAGAGGCGATAGCCCACGCCGCGCACAGTCTGGATCAGATCCTCACCGCCTGCATCGGAGAGTTTGCGACGCAGTTTGGACAGGTGCGAGTCGATCACACGATCCAGCGCATCGCTCTCAGGCAGGCAGGCCTCGATCAGGTCCTGACGGCTGAAGCAGCGCCGCGGTTGCTCGGCCAGATGGGTGAGCAGACGAAATTCGGTCAGCGTGAGCGGTATCTCGTGCGGATTGCCGCCGGAGTCCGAGAGCAGCACGGTATGCGCTTCCTGATCGATGGTCAGCCGCCCGATGCGCAGCATGGGGTTTTTGTTCTCGAGTGGACGCATACTGCGGCGCAGGACGGTACGGATGCGTGCGATCACTTCAGCCGGGTTGAAGGGCTTGGTGATGTAGTCATCAGCCCCCAGACGCAGGCTCAGCAATTTTTCGATATCATCCGACAACGCGGTCAACATGATGATCGGCACATGGCTGTCATTGCGAATGGTTTGCAGCACATCCAGCCCATCTGGTCCCGGCATGCGGATATCCAGCAGGATCAGGTCAGGATGCAGCTGGCGCCAGAATTGGACGCCCTGACGGCCATTGTTAGCGTGGCGGGTACGAAAACCTTCCCGCTGTAAATATACTTGCAGGATCTCTGCAATTTCAGGCTCATCTTCAATGATCAGAATCAGAGCGCTCTGATCAGGAATGTCGTGATTCAGCATACGGCGGGACCTTGGGACAAATGCGTCATGAAGCCTCTACATCCTGTGAGGTTATTTGTCATATTGTGACATTTTATCCCCTGCATTTTGTAGTTAAATATTTAAAAAAAATCGACTGATTCATCTCTTTTTGCATGTCATGCTTTGGTATGAGAAACCCTTACGCTGAATCATGATGTTTTGCTTGATTAAGCGTGCATTTTGTATGTATGTTGCATGCAAAAAATGGGATAATGTGTCAGCAAAGCAATCATGAGTGGGATATACATGAGACCTCCATACGGCCTTCACCTTGAATAAAGTATATTCTGTCATCATTTATTGTATGAAAATTCGCCTCCCGTCTCCGTCCGCTCAGGGAAATTACCCACCGTTGCCGTCATCCGCGCCCCAAAGCCTACGCGACCATCGCTTGCGGCCTCATACCTTTGTATCGGGTGTGATGGTTGCGGTCAGTCTTGCGCTGTGCGGCTGTCTGCATACGCCTGTGCCTGCTTTAAAGGCCCCGGTCCCTGAGCACTGGCAGCATCCTGCGCCTGTGGCAGCCCTTCCGGCTGCGGCAACCATGGCGATTGCGCCGGATCTGCAACACTGGTGGCAGATCTTCCACGCACCGGATCTGGATGCCATGGTGGCACAGGCCCTGCGTGGCAATCTCGATTTGGCGGCTGCGGGCGAGCGTATCCATGCCGCGCGGATCGTGGCTGATCACAGTAGCGACGCCTTCCTGCCGGAAGTCCATCTGCGTACCGATGATATTCCATCACCGAGTGGCACCAGCAGTTATTTTCGTGCAGGCGGAGACGTCTCGTGGGAGCTTGGCCTATTTGGCAAACGTCAGGCGGCCGAGCAAATTGCCCATAGCGAACTGAGCCAGCTACAAGATCAGGCACAAATGGCCAAAGTCACGCTGGTGGCCGAGGTGGTGCGCGACTGGATTAGCCTGCGTACCGCTCAAGCGCAATTACAACTTCTGACGCAGGCGCAGACCACGACCCATAACCAATACCATCTGCAGCAGGCGCGGGTCGAGCTAGGCCTAGATGCCGAGACCAGCCTGCTGGCACTCGATACCCAGACTCAGCAGCAGCAGACCCTGATCAGCGCCAAGCAGCTCGAGATCGAGCGCGCACTGGAGCAGTTGGCGCTGCTGCAAGGGCTGGTCACGCCTGACCCTGCGTGGCGGACACCGACCACAGCACCCATGCTCGGCACGCTCCCAGTCGAGAGTGTGCCGGCCGATCTGATCCGGATCCGTCCAGACATCCGTCAGGCTGAAGCCGAAGTCTGGCAGGCCACGGGTGAGCTTGCCACCGCGCGCGCCGAACGCCTACCCTCGGTGACGTTGGTTGCCTCCTACATGTATTCCTTGCAGTTGATCGGTCGCTTTAGCCTGCACAACATCTCGCACAATCTCACGGTCAATGGCGTCGCCGTGGTGGGGCCTTCGATCGATATTCCCCTGTTTGACTGGGGCCGTCGCAAAGCCGCCGCCAGCGCCAAAGGTGCCGCACTCAATGCCGCTGTCCTGAGTTACCGCCAAACCGTGCTGACGGCTGTACATGAGGTCGAAAGCGCGCTCGCTACCGTATCGGCCGAGCAGACGCATGTCACCAGCCAGTCACGGATCGTGGCTACTGCGTCTCAAGCCATGAGCAAGCAGCAGCAGATGATTCCGCTCGGACTGTCCAGCACCCTCGACAGCCTGACCCTGCAGCAGAACCAAATTCAAGCCCAGATTGACCTTGTGGATGCTAGACAAGCTCAGGCGCTGGCCTATGTCGGCCTGTACAAAGCCTTTGGCGGTGCGCCGTTGACCGATACAGCCACCCCGTCACCGCATGTAGACCATCAACAAGGCAAAACCGGGACGGGGGGCTAAATCATGGTCGCACTCGCCCGCAAAACCCTGTTTCGTGAATGGAGCCGCTTTGTCCCAGCGATCCTTGCCATCGGCTTTGCCGGAGTCCTGCTCATCATGCAAGCAGCGCTGGTGCTCGGTATCTTTGGCAGCGCCGCAATCTATGTCAATGCCACCTCCGCCGAGATCTGGGCGGGCTATCCGGGTACCCAGAGCGTGAGTCTCGGTCGTCCCGTGCAGCGTGACCTTGAGATGTGGCTGCGCATGGACCCTGAGGTCACGGCGGTTGAGCCCATGTATTGGATCGATGGCGACTGGCGCAGCGAAAACTCCCGTGGTGGGGTCTCGGTCTATGTCACCGGCGTCAATGCCGACAAACACGGTCTCATGTACGACCGCATCCTGCCGGAACATCTGCGCCTGAAGTTACTGGAGCCTAACGCCGTGATCGTGGACCGCTCGGACCTCGACTCGCTCGGCGTCAGTGTCGGCGACAATGCCTGGATCGATGGCAAGCGCGTGCATGTGGTCGCTGCCATTCAGGGCCTGCGCGCACTGGGCGGGGTCAATGTCATCACCTCGTTGCAGACAGCGCATATCATGGGCGCAACCGGCGTCACTTATTTTGTCACCAAGCTAAAAGATCCCACCCAGACTGCGGCAGTGATCCAGCGCATGAGCGGACAGGCCACCTTTGGTCGCTATGAGTTGTGGAGTGCATCGGACTTTGCTTGGCGCTCGCAGCAATACTGGATGATGGATACCGGCGCCGGTGCTGCGGTGCTGTTTCTCGCGGCCATCGTCTTTGTGGTCGGTGCGGTGATCACCAGTCAGTCGCTGACCGCCGTGGTCGTGGCCTCTTCGCGCGAATACGCCACCTTAAATGCCTTGGGTGCCGGGATGAATGCCCTGCGCCGCGTGGTGCTGTCGCAGGCGATCTGGATCGGCAGCCTCGGCATGGTGCTGGGCGGCATCATCAGTACGGCGCTCCTGATCGCCGCCAAAGAATGCGATGTACCCATCGGCATGACACCGACCGTTGCCCTGATCTGTGTGGTCCTGATCTTTGGCCTTGCCATCGTATCCGGCTTTATCGCCATGGCGGGACTGCTGCGTGCAGATCCAGCGATCCTGATGCGCTAACGGAGGATCACCATGCCACACCATCCGAATCCCGCAAACAAAAAGCCTAGCCTGATCGCCGACAAGATCAGCAAGTCCTTTACCTCAGGGCTGATCCAGATCCAGATCCTGTCCGAGCTGTCGATCGCGATCCTGCCGGCGGAGCTGACGCTGATCTCGGGACCCTCCGGCTGTGGCAAAAGTACGCTGCTGTCTATCTTGAGCGGCCTGCAGTCACCCGACAGCGGTACCACCTGGGCCGAAGACCAAGCCTTAAGCCGCGCCTCCAAGCGTGAACTGGAACGCTTCCGCCTTTATCACACCGGCTTTATTTTTCAGGGCTTTAATCTCTTTCCGGCACTGACCGCCAGCGAGCAGATCGAACTGCCACTCAGCTATCTGGGCTTAAGCAAGACCGAATGCCGCAAACGCGCTGTTGAAGCACTGCAAGAAGTGGGTCTGGGTCACCGCATCCAGCAGCGTCCGGCAGAGCTGTCCGGGGGTGAAAAACAGCGCGTCGCCATCGCCCGCGCACTGGCCAAACGCCCACAGTATCTGTTTGCCGATGAGCCGACCAGTGCGCTCGATGCTGCCAGTGGTCAGACCGTGATCAACATCCTGCGCCAGATCGCGCATCAGCATGGCTCGACGGTGTTGTGTGTCAGCCACGATCATCGCCTGATCCAGCACGCGGATCGTGTCCTTGAGATGGAAGATGGTATGATTCACCATGACTGGCGAGCGACTAACCCGCCACCCGACCATCAGGCAACCCATTCCCATTTCCTGGCCCAACAGGGCGCAGCAGAAACCCGACGGCAGGATCCTTTGGCATGACCGCACGATTCAACAGCACTTTACCTCTGGCAATCCGTGCGACCACTGGCAGCTATTCACGCCTTGCGGTCATGGGCCTACTCATCACAGGCATGCTTGGCGTCACGGCCTGCCACGATAGCAAGGCACCGGCGGCATCCGGGCAGACCGCAGAGCGCTTTGCTTATGCAGCGATCGCCCGTGGCAAAGTCGAAGTCGATGGCGGCGTGGTGGCACTGGCCTTTCCCGACAGTGGGGTGGTACAAACCGTGCTTGTCAATGTCGGTGATCAGGTCCGCCGCGGACAAATCTTGGCCGAGCTGAATACCGCTGCCACGGGCCTTGCCGTTGATGCCGCAGCAGCTGAGCTGGCCCAGAGCAAGGCGCAGGCCGAAGCCCAGAGCACACGCCTGCCCGCAGCCCTGCGCATCGCTGATCGCTGGCAAAAAGCCGCCAAACTCGGTGCCGCACAGCAGCAGCAGGCTGATGATGCCGCGCTGGCAGTGGCTCAGCTTCAGGCCGATCAGGCCGTCGCTCAGTCTGCGATCCAAATTTCTGCACAAAAACTCGCCGCAGCCCGCTATAATCGCGACCGCCAGATCCTGCGTGCACCGCAAGACGGCGAGATCATCCAGCGCGATGTACAGGTCGGCAGTTTGCAATCGCCTGAGCATGCGATCCTGACCTTGCTGCCACGACAGCCGCTGATCGTGCGAGCCGAAGTCAACGAAAGCTTCGTACCCAAGCTGCGCATTGGCATGAAAGCCGACCTGACCAGCGACAGCAACGCAACGGGCGGTCAGTCGCTGTCGACAGCGCATGTCATCCGAATTG
>JASLEL010000396.1 GCA_030151145.1 Aquirhabdus sp.
GCGCGTCGCTCAGGGTCGCAAGACGGGTCAGCGCATCTTGCTTCTGTCCCAGTGCGGCTTTGGCCAAGTCTTCGCGGTTGGCCTGCAGGGCGAGACGGGCATTGTCTTCGGCTTTAGTCGCCTCCTGCTTGATGGTGGCGATCTGGCGTTCCAGGCTCTTTTGCTCGGTCACGACATCAGCGAGATGACGCTTGGTCTCTTGCAGCCCTGTGATCATTTTTTCATAGGACAGATCCAGCGTCTCATTAGGATCTTCCAGTGCGTCCAGCAGCTTTTGTGTTTTACCTTGAATGATGTCACTCATTCGGCCAAATAAACTCATGTTACACCTCGGGGTCGTTGCGGCGGCACCTTGCCTGCCGATGAAATCGTTGTCGGGAGCGCTTCGTCTGACATCAACGGCTCGCTTTACATGGACGGTCAGTTATTCACTGACAGGACCAATTGTGGATCGGGAATGCTGGAGGCAGGCTGCTCGGTGGTGATCGGCGTGACTGCGGTGCCTACAGCAAAAAACTCAATGATATGCGGCTGCCAATTGTGTGAGCCTTCATGCAGATCGACGCCCACGACGCCTTCTGCACCCGCGTCACTGGCCTCGTGCTGCATGCGCTCCATGGCGATTTCACGCGCATCGTAGAGCGCCTGCGAGAAGTTAGTCAGTTCGGTATTGCGCCCGATATTGCCCAAGGATTTAAAGAAACCCTGATGCGCGACATGGTAGACGCAGGAGCCCATGACCATCTCCAGCGGCCGGTAGCCGGCCTGCAGCAGGGTCCAGAAGTCCTGACCCGACAGATCGGAGGTAAAGGGCTGGCCTTTCGGGCCTTTAAAGCCCGGACGACCCGTGGCATGCACGATCCCGGTGCCGATGGCAACGAACTCCAGAATATCTTTATCCCACTCCAGACGCTTGACCTTCAGCTCAACGCCGACGATGCCATCCGCACCCATATCACGCGCTTCTTCGCGCATCCGCGACATGGCAAGCTCGCGGGCGTGATACATGGCTTGCGAGAGCACCACCATCTCCTGATTGCTGCTCCAGCTCGAATACTGCACGCCGAGATGGTAGATACAGGAGCCGACACACAGGCCGACAGGCTCAAACCCGGCCTTACGGACCAGCAGGAATTCATTGACCGAAAAATCCGAGGTAAAAATACCGCCGTGATGGCCTTCACTACGCAGGCCCTTGAGGCGTTCCAGCGCATGCTGCGGAATATCGTTAAATTCGCTCATATCGGGTTTTCCTCGTCCTCGACAGTGTAGGTGTTATGTCCATGGGGTTTGCTGCTCTGCAGCGGGGATTCATCGTCACGCATATCCACGACAGTCTGGACCGCCAGTGAGATTCCGATATTTGGGCGGCGATCAATGACCGTGCCGATCACGATATGGCGACCGAGATAGCGTTGCGGGGTATTTTCCGGGCCTTCGACTTTAAAAATCTCACCAAAATGGGTATGTGCCAGCACGCCATTGCCTTGGCGCTGCGTGTCGAGACGTAGCTCAGCCAGCGCTGCACGGCGTACTCGCTCCCAGAAGTTACCGAGCGTATGTAACGGTGAATTAAACCAGCTGCCCTGCCGGTCGAAGCTGGGTCTGTAGCCATTGTTGTTATCCGTGAGCCACTCATAGTGCGCACCGATGGCAATGCCGACCGGCACGATGCCGACTTCGAGCAGGCGGACAAACTCCAGCGCTGGGACCGTCGCGACCACGGGGGATTTGCTGGGTGGCAGGCCATCGATACGCACCGCCGTACCGATCAGGGTAAAGTCCATGCTGTCCTCAGACTCAAGCTCGATCTTGCGCATCTTGACATCGACCACCGCATTGGCACCAAGGATCACCGCCTCAGCCCGCAGACGTGCCAGTGCTTTACGCCAGCCTTCGGCGTGACCGTTGGTCCATGAGTAGCCGTAGTGCAGCCAGCAGGTACCCGAGACCATGGCGAGGGGCTTGACCCCATGCGTGCGCGCCAGACGCAGCTCGGCAGGCGTCATGGTCGAGACCCATGGCGTCTTGCCCTCGGCGGCATCGAGCAGGCGGTCTTTGACAAATTGGGGGACGGTGTCGTACTTGAGGGCTTTTTCCCAGACGAGATTGCGGTGTTCTTGCGAGCCATCCGGCTGGTATTGCTGCTTTTGCGGGATTGGGGACGCAGGGGTTTTCGATCCTGCGCCGCCAAACAGATTATCCAACCATGACATGGAGGTCTCCTACCTCTGCTGGTCCGGGCGGGTCGGTTGGCCCTGCCCTGTGCTTCTATTACACGTGTTCTACTGCATGTGTTCTACTGCGTGTGTCTAATACATATTGCTGCTTGAGCGGTATTCTTGCCTGAGCGTGCGTACCTGATTAGTGCGGGCTAAGGGAGGTCACGACATGAGGAAGTCGTGCAACACCTGCTGCGCCGACCCCATATGGTCAGCATAGGCGGCCATGTCGTGCTGCAGGCTTTTGAGCCAGTCGGGCATATTGAGGGTTTCGGATTTGAGGGTCACGCCGTGCACGCTTTTGACCCGCTGTGCCACGAGGTGACCGCGCTCCAGCATCAGCAGGTAGACATTGTTGTCGAGCGAGATCGCCACCTTGGCGACATGGGTCGTTTTGGAGAATAAGCCTTCACGCTTACGATCGACATCCACTTGTGCAGGGAGTGCGCCTTCAAGGCGGACAGCAAAGGCTTCCATAAATGCTTTGCTATCGGTTTGGGCACGACGTACCCATGCGGCACTGAGATCAAACTCGTTGGGACCAAGACTCACAGCGGTATTTCCCTGTAACGTTTTAAAGGCTGCACATCAATAAAAGCACGGTATAAAAGGCAAGTACGTGAGATGGTTACGACGCACTTGCCTGTGATCTGACAATAGCGAACCCGTCCGCTGAGTGTCAACTGGCGGCACCGGCATTCCGCGAAATACGATCATTTATTCTGGTGATGCTGCGATACACAGCTCGCGCCGCAGGTGGCTTTTCATGCCGGCCAAAGGCATAAAGAAGCAGTCTGCGCCTCTTAACGTGGTTCACGCTCGGATTGACGCTCCCGAAATTCGCTCGGGGTCAGGCCCGTCCAGCGTTTAAAAGCACGACTAAAATTAATGGATGAAGCGTAGCCAAAGCGCTCAGAGATAGACTGAATGGTGAAATCTGTCTCTTGCAATATTTTGATCGCATCGGCTTCTTTTTGTGCATTCAGCAGCGTGATAAAAGACACGCCCTCCATTTCCAGATGCCGCTTGAGAGTTCGCTCACTCAGATTGAGGACACTGGCAATCCGGGTCAATGTGGGATAACCCACTTGCGGTTCAAGGATCAGTAGAGCCCTGATGCGTTCAGCCAGATTTTCTTTGCTCTGGGCACTGGCAGGAAAATTAATATCCTCCCTTTGGCATTGCTCAAGGGCAAATTGATAAGCGATGGGATTGCTCGTCGCAATCGGAGAGGACAAGTATCGGGAGGGGAAACGCAATGACGCATGCAGCTGATTAAAACGCATCTCGGGCAAGATCGACTGATAGCGCTGATAATACGCCGGTTCATCCCAGCTCACACCCAGCATGATCGGCATATCGCTTTCTGCGGTCAGAAACCTTAATCCTTCCACACAGGACAAGAGCACAGCTTCGTGCAGGAAACGTTTCAGGACCAAGGCTTGATCTTGCGGAAGCCCGACGATGGGATGGTTTTCCTCAAGTAGGATGGTGGTCTGGTCGCCGATAGTCTGGATATCGATCTGATAACTGCGGACCCGCATGCTAAAAAACTGCGAAATGAGATCCAGCGCGGCACCCAGCGTCGGACTACTGAGCAACGCAAAGCCCATCACGCCGTGGGTGGTGATTTTGACGCGAGAACCATACACACACCCCAAGCCCTCATCTTGCGTCAGCGCAATCGCGCCAAGAATGAGACGGGTCCATTGTTTGGTGGACAGTCGCGTATCATCCGACGGCGTGAGATGCGCAGGCAGCTTGCAGGCTTTCTTGAGTTGATCAATCGCAATGCCACGCTCGATCAGGATGTCGAGCAAAAGATGCACATACGCGGCAGGGATATTGGCTGATGACAGCCCATAGAGATCTTTCACGGTGCGTGCTGCAATGGCCTAAACTGAATGTGATTATGTCACTGGTCAATATCACACTCAAGCGAGAGGCTTTTTAGAATGATGGGTAACATACATTCTGGAACATCCGCCCCATGGCAAATCTCAATATGACGCATCGCTACCCGCTGAATGTGCTGAAACTGATCCGGTCTCAGAAAAAACTGACCCCGACGTCAGGACAAATTGACGCATGGCGATCTTTTTCTCAGCGTACAGACAGCATCGCGGATGACTTGGTTGCGGCCTTCCGCAAGGCAGGACCGATCGGACGACTGCAATTCGCAAAGGCATTGGAAGATGGCATCGACAGCGTGCAAGACCCGATTCCTGAGCTGACGGCGTTCTTTGCCGCCATGGAAAACACGCCTTATTGGGTTGATTTTGAAAAAATTGAACTCGCTCAATGTGCGATGTCCAGAGCACCCCATACCATTTTGGTGCCCATCATGGTGGCATTTGGTTTACCGGTGAGCTATATCATCAGTAAAGTCAATCAAACACTGATTCGCTCCGGGGATCTGGAGGCTAAGGCAGCCAGTCGTCTGATTGAAACAACGGCATGGTTAGCCTATTGTGCGATTCCGGGTGGATTAAACCGCAATGAAAAAGGGTTTAAG
>JASLEL010000381.1 GCA_030151145.1 Aquirhabdus sp.
TTTTTTCAGGCTGTCCAGCATGGCGGCGTCACAGACTTTGTCGTTACCGGTGGTGGTGACGACGAGGTCGGTGGTGCCGAGCAGGGCATGGTTGATGTCTTTCTTGTCGCCGGTCACGATGCCGTCGTTATAAGGCGAGACGACTTCGTAGCCATCCATGCAGGCTTGCATGGCGCAGATCGGATCGATTTCGCTGACGCGTACGATCATACCTTCCTGACGTAAGGACTGTGCAGAGCCTTTACCCACATCGCCATAACCGATGACGAGTGCACGACGACCAGCCAAGAGCATGTCGGTACCACGTTTGATGGCATCGTTCAGCGAGTGGCGGCAGCCGTATTTGTTGTCGTTTTTGGATTTGGTGACGGCATCGTTGACGTTGACGGCAGGCACTTTCAGCGTACCGGCTTTCCACATATCAAAGAGACGCGCCACACCGGTGGTGGTTTCTTCGGTGATGCCATGGATGCGCGACAAGAGTTGTGGGTATTTGTCATGCACGACGCTGGTCAGATCGCCACCGTCGTCGAGGATCATGTTAGCTTCCCAGAGCACGCCATTGACATGCAGTTGCTGTTCGATACACCACCAGTATTCTTCTTCGGTTTCACCTTTCCAGGCAAACACCGGTGTACCGCTGGCGGCGATGGCAGCCGCAGCGTGATCTTGGGTTGAGAAGATATTGCATGAGGTCCAGCGCACTTCAGCACCGAGATCAACCAAGGTCTCGATCAGTACTGCAGTCTGGATGGTCATGTGGATACAGCCGAGGATCTTGGCACCCGCCAGAGGCTTAGCCGCTGCATAGCGACGACGCAGACCCATCAGGGCCGGCATTTCGGACTCGGCTAGGAGGATTTCTTTACGGCCATAGTCGGCGAGGCTGATATCGGCGACTTTATAGTCGGTGGTAGATGCGCTTGTGACAACCGCGTTCATGAGTGACTCCTTATCGTATATGACGATTCACGTTCGCGGATGCCGTTACAACGGGTAAGACAGGTCGTTTGCTTCTTCCTGTTTGCCGAGCCTAGCAGGCATGATTTCTCATGTCCTGTTGCAGCATCCCTCGGCGGCATTATTGTACGGCAAGCTGTAGCTTTTACGGTAGAGGGGAATGCAAAAATGACATCAAATCAATCATTCGATGCAGTCCACTGTGTAACAAAATGGTGCATCTTTGTCTAATTTACTGATGTACTTTGAAATAAAAGTGTAACTGTTTTGTAACACAAATGAAATAACATGTAATACTTAAGTTGTTGTATGTGTTATATAAAATGTATTCGTTAGTTTTAAAAATACTACAAATATATCTTGAATGTTTTTCTGTGCCAAGTTCTAACGTTTTGAAAGTGTTTCAAAACATGTTTTAATGCACACTTAAGGAGCCTTGGTGCTCCAGGAAAACTCATATTTTTTTGAGGAATGTCTATGAAAACTCTCCGTATTCTTGCTGTTACCGCTGCGGTATTTGCTGCAGGTTCTGCTTTTGCTGCGCCTTCGAACTGGGGTGATCCAGCACTGTCGCTGTCCAACGTATCGGTTGGCGCTGAAGCAGGTACAACAGGTTATGGCGTTGTCCTCGGCTATGCCGTCAACCCAAGCACCAGCCTGAACCTTGGCTGGGCAGGCGGTAACTTCCCGAACGTTCATGGCGGCTCTCTCTCTGTTGGTCACCAAAAATACCGCGCTAGCTACAGCGACCTGCAAAACACATCGCTGGTGATCAAGTACGCACCGTTCACCCAGAACTACCTGAACTGGCTGAATCTGCAATTCGGTACCTATATTGAAGACAGCGCAATCCGTCTGCGTTCCAATGACGGCAAAATCGTCGGCAAAGTATCGACAGGTCCAAGCCTGAACCCTTATCTGGGCTTCGGTGTTGCACCTAAACTCACCGACCATATCAGCGTTAACGTTGATCTGGGTGTGATCTATGCCGGCAAGCGTGACGCTCAACTGCGTGCTGCCAATGCTGGTGATGCTGCTACCCAAGCTTATCTGCAAAACGTAAACACTGAACTGAATGACCGCTACAAGTGGGAACCTGTTGCTAAAGCCGGTATTTCCTACCGCTTCTAAGCACATCCGCCGATCGGGGCGATCCCTCGGTCAGCACCAAAAGACGAACCTCGGTTCGTCTTTTTTTATGCCTATCGCAAACTTATGGCGCTTTAAATTGTGGAGATCAGCTCTTTTGCGTTTGGATTTTGCGTTGTTGATCTGGTGTGCTGCTGTCATTTCAGGTAAAACAGATTGTAGGGGTAACGATGTATGAGCCATGCAATATGAATGTGGATGCGATGACAATCACTCGAACAAAATCTACAGTTTTTCGGAATGGCATTTTGTGCGAGGGGATAGATCCGGAGGATCGGGGATTTTTGTACGGCGATGGTTTTTTTACGACGATCAGGGTTACGCATGGCAAGCCTGAATTGTGGGAGAGGCATGCCAAGCGCTTGGAGCACAGTGCAAGCCAACTCGATTTTCAGGTTGATTTCCCGGCCTTATATGCTGAGATTAAGACTCGCGCAGCTATGCTGGATAGCGGCGTGCTGAAGGTGATCGTCAGTCGCGGAATCGGACCACGAGGGTATCTCGCACCAGCGCATCAGGCGGATTATTATCTGCAGTTATTTCCGCAGGCTCTAAACGGTGTTATGCCTGCGATTTCGAGTGGCTTGTTGCGTGGTCAGTTGGGGTTGCTGCCAGCCAAACTGGCAGGTCTGAAGACACTGAATCGCTTGGAACAGGTGATGCTGCGGCAAGAGTTGGCATCTACAGGCTGGCATGAGGCACTGGTCTGTGATCTCTCGGGTCAGATCGTTGAGGGTGTCTATAGCAATTGTTTTTTTTGTGTGGATGGGACATGGTGGACGCCGCCTTTGACCTCATCTGGGATTGCTGGTGTGATGCGTGCTGAGATGATGTCGCGCATGCAGCAGTTGGGCATTCCACTGAAGATTCAGAGCCTGCATTCAGCAGAGATTCAGCGCATTGAGGCCTTGTTTTTTTGCAATGCACTGACTGGCATTGTGCCTGTATCGCAGCTTGATTTACGCCCACTTTCTCTGGATGTGGTAAGGCAATTTCGCGAGCAGCTGTTTCCCCCGGCAGTACCTTAATCTGCTATTCTAGCGACCGTTTCAAGCATCGATAGCCATGCTAGTCTGCATGGCGTTCACCTTAATCTGTTCCGGTTGTCGTCATGTCTTCATCACCACGTCCTAAGCCCTCCAAACCCACAGCCGGGGCAGCGCCTCGCAAGAAGTCATCCGGGCGGCCCCAGTCGCCTGCGCCGAAATCCTCCTCGCGCTGGACGCTGCTGGGTGGTCTTGCGGTACTGATCCTGATGGCCATGACATGGGTGGCACTGCTGAAACCAATGACCGCCAGCAGCAACAGTAAAATGCTACAGGTCAAATCCGGTCAGACCTATTCCGGTCTGATCAATTATCTGTCGCAGCATCATATGGTGCACTTTGCTTGGATTATCAAAATTTATCAGCATCTCTTCATCCATCACACGTTAAAGGCGGGTGTCTATGAGATCCCGGCCGGAGTGAATGCCTATCGACTGCTCAATCTGCTGAATTCGGGCGAACTGATGCAGATGAACCGCATTCTCTTGGTTGAAGGCATGACGTTTCAGCAGCTCAAAGAGCGGCTTGCAGCCAACAGTGAAGTAAAAAATACCGTGTTGAACCGCGCTGATGCTGACATCATGACCGCAGCCCAGATTCCGCTGACTCATCCTGAAGGCTGGTTCGCACCGGATACTTATTTCTTTAATCCGGGTGAAAGCGATACGGTGATCCTCAAGCAGCTGTTTGATAAACAGAAGAAAATCATGGCAGCAGAGTGGGCTACGCGTGCGCCGAATCTGCCGTACCACAATATGAATGATGCTTTGATCATGGCCTCAATCGTCGAGAAGGAAACCGGCGTCGATGGCGAGCGTGCGAAGGTCGCTGCCGTGTTCCTCAACCGTCTCAAGGTCGGCAT
>JASLEL010000051.1 GCA_030151145.1 Aquirhabdus sp.
ATTGTCGCGCCTGCCATCCGCAGGCATACTTTCAGTGGAAATTTCGATGGAGTTGCTATGTCTTATTCACCGTCTCATCCGCCAGCTTCAGATCGCGCAGGGCTGTTATTGACGGCAGCGCAGGCGCTGTTTGCAACGCATCCCTTCGATGCGGTGTCGATCGGCGATATTGCCAAGCGTGCAGGTGTCGCGTATGGATTGGTCGCGCATTATTTTGGCTCCAAACGTGGCATTTACCTCGCGGCGATGCAGGCCAAAGTCGATCAGTTTCGCGTCTTGCGCGATCAGGTGCCGCTGGCGACGGATATGGCTGAGGCGCTGTATGTCGGCATCGGGCGTCATATTGTGTTTCTGGAGAGTCAGGAGGCGGAGTTTCGCGCCATCATGCGTGGCGGTATCGGTGCAGATGAGGATGTGCGTCAGATCATTGCAACCTTACGCTGGGAGGGGGTAGAGCGTATCCTGACCGCGGTGGGGGCGGCGCGGCCGGTGGGTCCAGTGCTGTCGGCTGCCATGTGGGGCTGGAGCGGCTATCAGAACGAATCCGTACTGGCATGGCTCGACCGCAAAGACATACCACGTGAGCAACTGGTATACCTGAATGTGCAGATGCTGGTGGCGAATCTGCGTGCCGTGATGCTGATTGAGGAGACGGGCATTGATGCATCCGTACTGGACCGATTAGCGCAATTGAATACTCCACCCGCATGAAATGAGCGATGAGATCCGCATTTTTCCCTGTGGACGGTATGGATGGTCCTTGGGATGGTTTATCATAGGCAGGTCTGTTGCGGTGGTGCTTTGTTGTTGCCTGCCGATATCAGATCTCCCGCCTATATTTGCCAGAGACTGCCATGACCAAACCCTATCTGATTGCCCCGTCGATCCTGTCTGCCGATTTTGCCCGTCTGGGTGAGGATGTCGAGCGTGTGCTCGCTGCCGGTGCCGATGTGGTGCACTTTGATGTCATGGACAATCATTACGTGCCTAATCTGACCTTCGGTTCGATGATCTGCTCGGCGCTGCGTAGCTATGGCATCAAGGCCCCGATCGATGTGCATCTGATGGTCGAGCCGGTAGATCGCATGATCGAGTATTTCCTCGAGGCCGGTGCCAGCATCATTACCTTTCACCCGGAGGCGTCGCATCACATCGACCGTTCCCTGCAACTGATCAAATCCGGCGGTGCGCAGGCGGGTCTGGTGTTTAATCCTGCGACGCCGTTGCATTATCTCGACTATGTGATGGACAAGGTCGATCAGGTGCTGCTCATGAGCGTGAACCCGGGCTTTGGCGGGCAAAGCTTCATCCCCGGTACGCTGGATAAGCTGCGCGAGGCGCGTCAGCGGATTGAGGCCAGTGGGCGTGATATCCGTCTTGAAGTCGATGGCGGGGTCAATGTGGCCAATATCCGTGAGATCGCCGAGGCGGGTGCGGATATGTTTGTCGCGGGTTCGGCGATCTTTAGTCGTCCGGATTATAAGGTGGTGATTGATGCGATGCGGGCGGAGTTGGCAAAGGTGGGTAGCGGTAAATAAGCCTGCGATCTTGTATAAATACTGATTTAAAAAATCCACGCATCGCTTAATAAAGAAAAGCACCACGGTAGTTTCTGCTGTGGTGCTTTTTTATATATCGCCTGCCGCGGGCGGAACGATTGACTGGGCAATCGTCGGCAAAACCCCTTTCTCGCGCAAAACTCGCCATCCTGAGGATGAGGAGGGGATAAAGCACTGCTTTAGCCCTGACGCAAGGAAGCACTGCTTCACAGCGACGCAAGGAACAGACTCCAATCACCACGTCTCTGTGAGAAGCAAACGCAGGTGCGCTTATGCTTCGTTGTCCCGCGACGGTGCTTCGTCGTAGACGAACTTCGGAATTTCCCAGTGATATTTGATGGCGAGCAGACGAAAAAGAAAGCCGCTAAATAGTGTGATCACCATGCTCTGCTCTGGGCTGACATCGGCCTGCAGGCAGGCTAGATAGCAGACGGCGCTGGCCATGGAGACACTGGCGTAGAGCTCTTTCTGAAAGATCAGCGGGATGTCGTTACACAGAATATCGCGCAGGATACCGCCAAAGACGCCGGTGATGACGCCAAACACCGCACTGATCAGGAGATTGTGCTGGATCACCTGCGCCACCTGACAGCCGATGATGGTAAAGGCCACCAGCCCCAGAGCGTCCAGTACCAGAAACATCGGCTTGAGGTGCTTCATGAGCGGCGCGATGACGATGGTGATCAGGGCTGCCAGCGCGGTCAGCATCAGGTACTCGGGATGCTTGACCCACGACAGCGGATAGTGACCGAGCAGGATGTCACGCACCGAACCGCCACCCAGTGCTGTGACACAGGCGATCAGCACCACGCCAAACCAGTCCATACTGCGCCGTCCAGCAGACAGCGCCCCGGTCATGGCTTCAGCGGTAATGGCGATGATGTAGATGATGGTCAGCATGGTTTATACGATCCGCATGTTATGAAAGCCGCGTTTTATGAAATCCACTGCCCGCAGCATTTTTTGAATTTCTGCCCCAGACCGCAGGGGCAGGGATCATTGCGAGGGGTGCCGAGCTTGACGGTGGGATCAAGGAAATACCAGCGGCCTGCGCCATGAGTATTTGCACCCTGAACATCAGGCACCTGCACAAAAGCCGATAACTCCTGATGACTATGCCGACCAGCCGAGTCCGACCAGTGTGCGGTAAAGGCGACCTGTGCATGGTGACCATCCGCCAGTGGCGTATGGCGTAGCACGTCCAGCCCCAGCCATGTACTCTGCCGTGACCATGCGCTGATCCCGTCGCGATCCAATCGAGCTTGCTGGGCAGGCAGGGTAGTCGCGACCAGATAGTCGATCAGTCCCAGTGCATAGGCGCTATAGCGCGAACGCATCAGGCGCTCAGCATCGGGTGCAGGCGTACCGGCATGATAAGGCCCGCAGCATTGGGCGAGGAGGCGGGATGGGGTGCAAGGGCAGGGAATCATGGGTGACATTCGTATCGTGAGATTTGCTTCATGCTAGCAAGCAGACGGCGTGCCGCCTAGTCCTGTGCGGGCTTAACACGACAGACTTAAGGCATGAGTATCGGAATGATCGACAGCACCAGCAGTACACCCATAATGCGATTAAACCACTGCTGATAGGCCGGCTTCTGCAGGAGATGCTGTAGCGAGGCACCGAGACCCGCCCAGACCAGCAGGCACGGGACAGTCGTGATCGCAAAGATCAGCGTGATGATCAGCATCTGGACATAGATATTGCTGTCCATATTGGTATAGGTCGCAAAGGCACCCGTGCCCATGACCCAAGCTTTAGGATTGACCCACTGAAAGAGAAACGCCTGCCAGAAGCTAAACGGCCTCGCGTCGCCGGTCTGGATGTCCTGTACCGGGGCGCTTGCGATCTTCCACGCCAAGTACAGCATATAGACCACGCCCACGACCTGAATGATACGGTGCAGGATCGGCAGGCGGTCAAACAACGTCCCCATGCCAAGCCCGATCACCAGCAGCATAAAAGTAAAGCCGAGCGCGATACCCGCCATGTGCGGCATGCTGCGGCGGATGCCGTAGTTGAGACCGGAGCTGAGGATCATCATGTTGTTTGGTCCCGGAGTGATACCGGAGGCGAAGGCAAACAGAAGGATCGAGAGATACAGCGACATGATGCGTGGCAATCTTAACCAAATGGAAATATAGAGTGTAGCTGAGGATCAGGGATCTACGGAAGGGTATCAGCCTGTACACAGCGGTGAATTGTTGATAGATACAGGTAAATTTACAGCGGGTGATGGCAAATCACATGGTCTTCTGCGATGCTCGCAGGGTCATATCGGATCGGAAATACGACATGCGGATCGGGCAGTGGGCAAGAGGCGTGGCACGTTGGTCGGGTCGGATCGTGGCGGTATTGGTCTTGATTATTTTGATTTATCTGCTGGCGGTGGCGGGCTTTCTGCTGTTTCCCCATCAGCCACAGCAAGGTGTGACCACGACGGAGAAATATACTGTCTATATCGTGTCCAATGGGGTGCATACCGACTTTGTCTTTCCCGTGCGCAGCGCGGTCATGGACTGGACGCAGGTGTTTAGTCCGCGTGACTTTGTCGATTCGGCGTTGCCAGGCGACTGGATCGCCATCGGCTGGGGTGATCGGGAGTTTTATCTCAATACGCCGACGTGGGGCGATCTGACCGTGAATCGGGCGCTGCATGCGTTGTTTGGGCTGGATCATAGCTTGCTGCATGTGTCGTATTATCGGCAGGCCTCACTGGATGGCTTTGGCGCGACGGCGCATCAGCTGACTTTAAGTCCGGCGCAGTATGTGGTCTTGCGGGATTATGTGCTGGGGACGGTGGTGCATCCGGGATTGGGCGGTCAGGCACAGACTGTGCTGGCGCAGCCAGTCGTAGGTCGGCACTATGGGCTGGATGATGCATTCTATGAGGCGCGTGGGCGCTACAGTATGCTGAAGACCTGCAATGTCTGGGTGGGCGAGGGGCTGGTGCAGGCAGATATCAAAGTGAGTCGGTGGACGCCGTTTGACTGGAGTGTGGTGTGGTATTTGTAAGGAGGTAATTAATCATTTCGAATGGTAAATGATTAATTAAGCCAATACAGACAAGCTAATTAGTTAATTTTATTCTTTATAGGCTCAGAGTGTACGTGGAGATTTTGTTATGGCTAAGTCGATTCGTCCTTCTAAGGAAGAAATAGCTAATATTATTAAAGTTCAGTTTGGGTTGAATTTGGATGAGCATATCGTTAATCTTGAGATTGTATTACGTGATACGGATCCGGAAAAATTCGATAAAAATTATTTGTCACTCAGAAAAGAACTTGAAAATCGACATAATAAAAAAGAAATTCAGCTTAGATTATATATTGGAGAGAATTACGCACTTCATTTACAATCATTTTTCCCGATAAGCGAAGTTCATAGTGTCCCGCCAGAACTTTTAGTTCTATATCCAATTTGTACTTTA
>JASLEL010000073.1 GCA_030151145.1 Aquirhabdus sp.
AGACTTTGCTAGAATACACATCCTGAAACATTTACGTCTCTCATATCGTCCCTGTTGGAAGGAAATATCCGTGACTGACCTGACCGCGCAACAAAACAAAATCATTGCCTTATCCTCAGAGCACTGGGCTCGCTGGAAAAACCGTGAAGAAATCGCCGAGCGTATGATCGCCCTGATTGGTCGTCTGTATCGCGAGAATGATGTCGTGGTTACGGTCTATGGCCATTCGCTGGTCAATGCGTCGGTGATCGAGATTCTCAAGGCCCATCGTCGCGCGCGTATGATCGCAGGTGATCTGTCTGTGGTCGATACGATGCCTGTGCTCGAAGTATTGGCTGCGTGTGGCAAACTGACCTCTTGCGAAGTCGATTTGGGTAAACTGGCGCGCTCTGTGGTCGAAAGTGGCACGACAGCCAAAGAGCTGCTGACCGCTGCACTGAGTGCACTGCCTGCTGCTGGTGACTGTGCAGAGCCGAAAGATGTCGTACTGTATGGCTTCGGTCGTATCGGTCGTATCTTGGCGCGTCTGATCATCGAACAGGCCGGTCTGGGTCGTGGTCTGCGCCTGCGTGCCATCGTAGTGCGTAAATCCTCCGAAGGCGACCTGCAAAAGCGTGCGTCGCTCTTGCGTCGTGATTCGGTACATGGTCCATTCCGCGGTACGCTGGCGGTAGACGAAGAAAACGAAGCCATCATCGCCAACGGCAACTATATCAAAGTGATCTATGCCGGTAGCCCAAGCGAAGTGGACTACACTGCCTATGGCATCAAGGATGCCCTGCTGATCGACAACACCGGTAAATGGCGTGATGTGCCCGGCCTGTCCGTGCATCTGACCTGCCCGGGTGTCAAGCGCGTAATCCTGACTGCACCAAGCAAAGGCGAGATGAAAAACGTGGTCTATGGTGTCAATCATACCGACATCGAAGACACGGATCAGATCATCAGTGCGGCAAGCTGCACCACCAACGCCATCACGCCAGTATTGAAAGTCATTCATGACAAATACAATGTGCTGAACGGCCATGTAGAAACCGTCCACTCGTTCACCAATGACCAAAACCTGACTGACAACTACCACAAGGCTGACCGTCGTGGTCGTGCGGCGACCCTGAACATGGTCATCACCGAAACCGGTGCTGCCAAGGCCGTGGCGAAAGCACTGCCAGCCCTGAAAGGCAAGCTGACTGGTAACTCGGTGCGTGTCCCGACACCAAACGTGTCGCTCGCCATCCTGAACCTGACCCTGGAAAAAGAAACCACCCGCGAAGAAATCAACGAATACATCCGTGAGATTTCGGTGTACTCCAATCTGCAAGGTCAGATCGACTACACTAACTCCAGCGAAGTGGTTTCGTCTGACTTCATTGGTTCGCGTGCCGCCGGTGTGTTTGACGCGCAGGCCACCATCGTCAGTGGCAACCGCGCCACCCTGTATGTCTGGTATGACAACGAAGTTGGCTACAGCTGCCAGGTACTGCGTATCGTCGAGCAGATGGCTGGTGTGAAATACCCACATTTCCCGGTTGAAACCGTCAGTGCCTAAGCGTTGACGCGTTCTAGAGATATAAAAAAACCGCCTTGATGGCGGTTTTTTTATGGCTGAATTTTTGTATGTTCTGCCGGGCGTTTGGTGTTGCCGATGAGTCGGGCACCCGATGTGATGATCATGAGAGATGCTGTCGGCAAAATGTAGGCGTGCGCAGATCTGGGCGTATAGTAGAGCCATGCGGATCAATGCTGCGGAGGTTGTGATGAATCTGCTTGCGCTGAAGAGTATTTTGCTCTGGTCTACGCTGATCAACTATGGCGTGCTGATCATGTGGTTTTTGGCCTTTCACTTTGGGCATGATCTGATGTATCGGACGCATGCCCGCTGGTTTCGCATCTCGGTTGAGCGGTTTGATGCTTTGCACTATGCGGGTATGAGTGTGTACAAGGTCGGGATAATGTTATTTAATCTGGTGCCTTGCGTTGCACTATGGATCGTGTTGACACATACCACCTGATCGAGGTGCGCTTCTTTGCTAGAGACCGCTGCGCAAAACCGACCGTATAAGATCGGCTTTGCAAGATTAGCCTTTAAATCAAACTGCTTGCATATCACACGAGCTGTTTGATGCGTTCCACGGCGGCTTCACAGGTGGCAAGGTCTGCGACCAGCGCCATGCGCACATGGTTTTGTCCGGGATTGATGCCATTGGCTGCGCGCGACAGATAGCGGCCCGGCAGTACGGTGATGTGCTGTTCGGCAAATAAGCGACGCGCAAAAGCTTCGTCATCCTCAACCGGCAGCCAGAAATAGAATCCGGCATCGGGTTTTTTAAAGGGCAGCAGGCCGCCTAATTCACGGATAAACAGCTCGAATTTCTGCTGATAGAGCGCGCGATTGGCGACGACATGCGCTTCATCCTGCCATGCCGCTATCGAGGCCAACTGATGCTGTACGGGCATGGCCGAGCCATGATAGGTGCGGTACTGCAGATAGGGCGCAAGGAGTTGGGCATCACCGGCGACAAAGCCTGAGCGCAGGCCGGGCAGGTTGGAACGCTTGGACAGTGAGTGAAAGACGATACAGTTGCGATAGTCATCGCGTCCCAGCTCGGCACAGACTTCCAGCAAACCCACAGGTGCCTGATCGAAGTACAGCTCCGAGTAGCATTCATCCGAAGCAATCACAAAGCCGTATTCATCCGACAGGGCGATGAGTTTCTTTAACTGCTCGCGTGGCATGACCGCGCCGGTGGGGTTGCCCGGTGTGCAGATAAAGACCAGTTGTGTCTCAGCCCAGACAGCAGGAGGAATGCTGTCCCAGTCGCCCAGATAGCCATTCTCTGCGGTGCAATTGACATAGTAAGGCGTGGCACCGGCGAGGAACGCTGCACCCTCGTAGATCTGATAGAAGGGATTGGGCATCACGACATAGGGTTTGCTACGACTGGTGTCTACCGCAGCCTGTACAAAGGAGAAGATCGCTTCGCGTGTGCCGTTGACCGGCAGGACTTCGCGCTCGGCATCGATCATCTTGAGATGAAAGCGCTGTGTCAGCCATGTAGCGATTGCCTGACGCAGTGCAGGCAGGCCTTTGGTGGTGGGGTAGCTGGACAGGTGCTTGAGATTGTCCACCAGCGCTTGCTTGACGAACTCAGGCGAGGCATGGCGCGGTTCACCGATCGACAGTGGAATATGCGGCAGTGTCTGCGATGGGGTCAGGTCGGCAAACAGACGGGCGAGCTTTTCAAACGGATAGGGGTGCAGCGGCTGCAGATTTGGATTCATAGCTTAATCAATAGCGTGGTCAGTCTTGATATGGCGCACATTATAGCAGACATGGTCAGCGATCCTTGCCATGTCTGCGGTCCACAGATGAGTGTCATTAGGCTGTGGCTTGCTCATCCAGCTCCTGCTTGAGCTGACTGGCAAGTGCCTGTGCTGCGTCATCGTCCAGCGTTGCTCCGTTTGAATCGGTGATGAAGAACACGTCCTCAGCGCGCTCACCCAAGGTGGCAATGCGGGCGGTCTGGATATCGACGTTCATCTGAAAGAACAGCGCACCGATCTGAGCAAGCAAGCCGGGGCGGTCCAGTGCGATGACCTCCACGACATTATAGTGGTGCGCGGCGTCACGGCGTACGGTCACTTCGTTAGGCACAGAGAAGTGGCGCAATTGTCGGGGCATGCGGCGCTTGCTGGGGCGTGGTGCCTTCTCGGGTTGGGTCAGCACGACCTTGAGGCGCTGCAGGACTTCGGCATGGCGGACAGGATCGGTCATCAGGGTGCCGTGACGGTCGAGGACCACATAGGTATCGACCGAGAAACCGGTCTTGGCGGTGATGATGCGCGCATCCTGTACGTTGAGGTCCATCTGATCGAAGACCGCAACCGTTGCGGCGAACAGATTGGTGATGTCGTGCGTGTAGATGAAGATCTGTACCGCGTCCTGATTCAGCTCGCGGTGCTCGCGCATGAGGACGAGCGGGGTTTCATGTCCGTGCAGCAGGATCTCGCGGGTATGCCACGCGACTTCTGATGGCCGTTCGCGCAGGAAATATTCATCGCCCATCTCGCGCCAGATGTTGTTGACTACATCTTCATTGAAGCTGCCACCCAAAAGCTCAAACGCTTGCTTCTTGGTATCGTCGATCCACGACTGACGGTCGATTGGATTGTCGAGTCCTGAGCGCAGCACGCGGCGGGTCTGGCGATAGAGCTGGCGTAGCAGGGACGCACGCCACGTATTCCACAGGGTGGGGTTGGTGGCATTGATATCGGCGACGGTGAGGGTGTAGAGGTAGTCCAGATGCACCATGTCACCAACGTCCTGAGCGAACTTGTGGATGATGTTCGGGTCGGAGATGTCTTTCTTTTGTGCGGTCAGGGACATCAGCAGGTGGTTGCGCGTGAGCCACGCGACGATGTTGGCTTCGCGCTGGGTCAGACCATGGGCGAGGCAAAACTCCTGCGCATCGATAGCTCCCAGCTCACTGTGATCGCCGCCGCGCCCTTTGGCGATGTCGTGAAACAGCGCGGCAAGATAAATGATGTCCTTGCGGTCAAGCCTGCGGAAGATCTGGCTCACCAGCGGGAAACTGTCCTCCGCGCCGGGCTCGGCCAGACGCTGCAGGTTGCGCAGCAGGATCAGGGTGTGCATGTCCACGGTGTAGATGTGGAACAGATCATACTGCATGAGACCAATGATCTGACCGAACGCAGGCAGATAGCGACCCAGCACGCCATAGCGCTTCATCGCTTGCAGCGTCTCATACAGACGGAAGCGACCGCGGATGATCGCCATAAACAGTGCCCGATGGCTTTGGTTCTGACGGAAAGCTTCATCAATCCCTTTGGCTGCCAGCATCAAGAGGCGTAGCGTGCGAGCACGGATACCAATGGCTTCACTGCGCGTGGCCATGATGTAGAAGACTTCCATGATGCTGCTCGGCGTCTCGGAGAAGACCCGGTGATGCTTGGCCGAGATCTTGCCATTGATCAGCTCAAAGCGGTCATTCACCGCGATCACATGCAGCGGCGAGATGTCCTTCTGCTTGGACTCGATGGTGGTCTCATAGAAATACGCCAGCAGCATTTCGTTAAAGCTCGACACCCGCATCGCAGCGCGATAGTAGTCGCGCATGAAGCGTTCAATAGTCGCATTAGGATGGTCATCGGCCTCTGGCACATAGTGCATACGCTCGGCAATGGTACGCTGATAGTCGAACAGCAGACGGTTTTCATTACGCCCTGTCAGGCGGTGCAGATGATGACGGATCAGCCAGATGAAGTCTTCGCAGCCTTCGAGTTCGTTGTATTCATATTCGCTGATAAAGCCCAAGTGTACGAGGTCATACAGGCGCACCACGCGATAGTAGCGTTTGGCGATCCAGCCGATCTGGTTGATGTCGCGCAGGCCGCCGGGGGCGTTCTTGATATCGGGTTCGAGGTTGTATTCGGTGTTGTGATGCTGATTGTAGCGGGCGGTTTGCTCGCTCATCTTGGCGGTGTAGAAGTCCACATCGGTCCATGCGTCCGCGACGATGCGGCGTGGTAGCAGGCTTAAGGATTTATCCCCGGCGATCAGACGTGATTCAACGAGACTGGTGGCAACGGTGATGTCGGCAGCAGCCTGCACGCACTCCGCCAGCGTACGCACACTGACACCAGGCTCAAGGCCAGCATCCCAGAGATTGGAGACAAACTGGGAAATCTGCTCTTCCTGCGCCGTGGTGAACGGATGATGACTCAAGATCATCACGTCGACGTCGGATTTAGGGAGTAATTCACCGCGACCATAGCCACCGACCGCGATGAGGCCGATGCCGTCGTCAGACAGGCCGTGACGCTGCCAGAGCAAATGCAGCAGCTCGTCAATGGCATGCGAGCGGGCATAGACGATCTTGCGGATCGATTCAGTACCAGAGGCCAGTCGCTCATCCAGAGTCTGCTCTAGCTTTTGGCGCCATTCGATGATGCCACGATAGGCGTGGGCTGTATCGCTTGCATCGGGGCTAGGCAGGAAGTCTGAGGGCAAAGGCAGGGTGGACATGGCTTGAGCAATCCCGTTTTGTAGTGACCGTTTCAGGTGAAAGAATAATAGCAGGAAGTGGTGGGATATTAAGTGCAATTACTGAGCCGGAATTATTTTTTATCTGGCTGATCGTATGATGTATTGTATCTGGGACTGTGGAGGTGAGACTTCATGGTGTTTGAGTCAGGCTATTAGCGCAGAGATGAAACAAGATGGATGCCCGATTACGCTTGATCATTCAGGATTTTATCAGAACGGTGAATGTTGCTGTCACGCATATGCAAAACCACGGGATTGAATTGCAGGCCAGCAATTTGGATTGGGCCTGTTATCAGCTTCCTGAATCCGTAAAGCGCTTGAAAGTGGGGCGAGCCTCTATGTTTCGTAAGCATGGTTTTGGGTGTGAGGTGACTTACTCTGTTAATGGTCAGAATCAGGCGATTGATTTTGATTTTGGTACGCATGGCGAAATCGATGGTTTTGATCTCTGGCGTCTTTCAAATTTTGTCGACAGACATGCCGAGTGGTCATCGGTGATGCCGTTGATTGATCTTGAGTTGCTCTTTGAGCAAAGTGTAAAGGCGAAAGAATTGATAGGCAGAGATAACCTTTATTATCTGTGTACAACATTGGATCGGGATATCAGGGAGTGCTTTAACACATGAGTCGTTTATTTGGGGAAATCCGTCAGATTGCATTTGTGGTTCAGGACATTGATGACGCGATGCACTACTGGAGTCAGACGCTCGATATCGGGCCTTTCTTTATCAAGCGTGAGATCCAGTTGCTGGACTATCGCTACTATGGCGAGGCGTTACCGTCGCCGACCATTTCGATTGCGCTTGCAAATTCAGGTACCTTGCAAGTGGAGTTGATCCAGCAGCACGACGAGGCGGCAAGTATCTATCGTGATTTCTTGCAATCCGGTCGTACAGGTCTACAGCATGTGTCATCGTGGGTGACACGAGACGAGTTTGATCAGCGCCGGACAGCGCTATTGGCACAAGGTGTGCAACTGGCACAGGAAGGTACGATTGCATCCAGTGGCGTGCGTCTGGCGTATTTTGCGACAGAGCAAACCGGTGGGGCGGGTGGGCTGATTTTTGAAATGGCGGACTTGCTTGAGCCTGCGCAGTACCAGCGGGTGATGGGGATTGCTCAAGCGGCCGCCGAGTGGGATGGCGTGAATGCGGTGCATGAAGGGGCGAAGTGAACGTCGCAATCACGCTGGTTGTGCGGAATCAAAAAAGCCAGATCATCGATCTGGCTTTTCACTTATTTATCCACAGTCACTTAGACGTTAAAGCGCGACAGATCTTCGTTTGGACGTGCGGTCAGTACTTCGATACCGGTTTCGGTGACGAGCAGCGTGTGCTCATACTGGGCTGACAGTTTATGGTCCTTGGTCACGACGGTCCAGCCATCACCCAGCAGTTTAGTCTGCCAGACACCCGCGTTGACCATCGGCTCAATGGTGAAGGTCATGCCGGCTTCGAGCTTCATGCCGGTGCCTTTCTTGCCATAGTGCAGGATTTGCGGATCTTCGTGGAAGACGCGACCCAGACCATGACCGCAGTACTCGCGTACCACGCTGAAGCGCTGCGCTTCGACATAACTCTGGATGGCGGCACCGATATCACCGACATAGGAGCCCGCCTTGACGGTCTCCATGCCACGATACATCGACTCTTGAGCCACCTGTGCCAGACGGCGGGCCAGTATAGACGGCTCACCGACAAAGAACATCTCGCTGGTATCGCCATGGTAGCCGTCTTTGATGACGGTGATGTCGATATTGATGATATCGCCGGTTTTGAGCACCTTGGTGTCGCTGGGGATGCCGTGACAGACCACGTGGTTGACCGAGGTGCAGATGCTCTTGGGGAAGCCACGGTAGTTGAGCGGAGCAGGAATCGCGTTCTGCACATTGACGATATAGTCATGACAGATACGATCCAGCTCAGCCGTGGTCACGCCTGCCTTGACATACGGCGCGATCATGGTCAGCACTTCGGCAGCCAGACGACCGGCGACGCGCATCTTGTCGATTTCGTCCGGCGTTTTGATCAGGGATGCCTGTTGAATAAAACTGTTCATATCGTGTCAATCGGATTGGAAAATAATATAAAACATGATATAAATACGCCCCCAATTTGGCAATCGCTTTTGCATGGGGAATTG
>JASLEL010000113.1 GCA_030151145.1 Aquirhabdus sp.
CCGCAATATGAACACTGTGTTAATACATACATGGCAGTATCCTCAATTAGAAAAAATGATGGTGGCCGGGGGAGTGTCCGAACTCCCGACTCCTACGCTTTGCTACACGCTTCTCAGTCCTGTTTAACAACCACCATCACACGAAACACCCTGACCGACCCAAGGCGCTTCTGTGATGGGACTGGCGTAACCAGTCTCATCGGGTTTTTAACGTTTTAAGCCTGTTTCAAAGGCCTCGTTTTTGCAGTCGGAGCAGTCGGAGCAGTCGGAGCAGCGGGAGCAGCGGGAGCAGCCGGAGCAGCCGGAGCAGCGGGAGCAGTCGGAGCAGTCGGAGCAGCCGGAGCAGCCGGAGCAGCGGGAGCAGTCGGAGCAGTCGGAGCAGCCGGAGCAGCGGGAGCAGCGGGAGCAGCGGGAGCAGTCGGAGCAGCGGGAGCAGTACATGCAATTCACGTTGCTTGCGGACATCTTCTCGGCATCTTCCTGACTCAGAGTGCCGTCATAGAAATTGCATCCAGCATCTACCCAGACATTGCCACTGCGCACAACTTTGCCGTGATCCAGTGCATATGCACGCGACTCCAGCCATTTCTTGATGAGTTCGGTACGGCCATGGAAAAACTTTGCGAAGTCCGGCAGTAGCCAGCGTCCGACAGATTCAGCTCGGTCAAGTTCAGTCGGGTGCTCATTCAGCGTTTGCGCCCAGCCAGCAAGGCAGTGCGTTGTGCCGCATGAGCTGTGCCATGAGTTCATATCCAGATGCTCAGGCGATGCCATCACCTTTTCGCGGATCTGATCGAGCAGGGCGATCTGTGATTCTCGGGTGGGCACGAATGGAGTGCTTTGTGGTTCGTTGTCGAGTGTGGTTTCCATCTCTCAATCCTCAAATTTGTTTATAAAGCCCGTAGTGGAGTCAGTCGTTAGGGTCAGAAGGGCAGCAAGGACGCCTGATAAACCACGCGTGTGCCTAAATCACGTTCGATATCAGTTGTGACATCGGTGTAGGCATTCCAGCTCTGATATGGTCCATGACGTTTTGCAAACTCTTGAGCGGCATCCAGCGCATTAATCTCGCTGACCACATTTGGCTTGGGTTTGCCGACTTCATTGGCAGTGAACTTGCCATTCTTGATGGTCACTTCGATGGTGAAATAGTGATCGGTTTCAGGGTCGAATTCGTGGTCTTCAACCGGGGTGAACTCTGCATCCACCACATCAGCATGCTCGGCATCTACCAGTTCGGGATCTGATGGGGTGTCATGATCTTCTGGGGTGTAGGAAAGTGCATGCACACTTGCAGCATGCTCTTGTGGATCTGGATCAACAGCATCATCGAGGCCAGCTATCCATGTGACGAATGTGTCCCAGTCGCCATTTTCTATTGATTGCAGATGCTCACCAACACCACCCTGCCAAGGCAGTGCGTAGACGGTTTTTGCAAGATCACGGCGGTAATCAGATCCAGATTCAATCAGCTTCTTGCGGGCCAGTTCCGCGTATTGGAATGCCAGTTTTGGGCTTTGTGCAGGAACTAACCATACGTTTCCGGAGATTGTTGGAAACGTGACACACCACAACAACTCTTCGTCAGGTTTAGGCAAGCCCAGTTCAAACTCAGGCTGATCAGGCTCCGGCTGGACCATATCCATGCCACCCAAGTACATTTCTGCACTGGTGAGCACGATCTGACAAGTAGACTCGGCACCGCTTTCGTATAACTGCGTCATGGCCTCATGCGCATTGTCGCGGTGGACAATGGCGGTCACTTTTACCTTGTCCTTAAGATTGATGCTCTCAATCGTCGCGGTGACGCATGTGTTGTTCTGGGTTGCAATCGTATTGACGCAACCCGCGACCAGGCGCTTAACAGCAAAGTTTGCACGTTCGATCACGCCACGCTGGCGGTCTTCGCTCATTTGCTGCCACGGCATGGGCAATAGTTTCATCTCCTGCAGGATGAATTGCATGAGGGTAGTACCCATATGCTCGGCGGCGATATGGGGGATAGCTGCAGGATGGTCAGGTATTTTGGCTTCAGCATTCATTGTGGATTCCTGTTATTCGGATTTAATGGTGGTTAGGATCAGCCGGGAAACAACTCATCAAGACTTGGTTCGTTGGATTGAGCAGGGGAGATTTGTTTTTCAGCAGCCTCGTATGCCGTATTCAGCCGATCAATATCCTCCGGCTTCATCTTGTTGGTGAACGGGGCGATACGGGTTTCGTGGATGCGCTCAAGTACATCCATTCCCTTGGCTTTGCCCAACTCCTTCACGATTTCATCAATCGATTTGGTTGGCATGTACTGGATCGCCGTAACGGCAGTCTCGGCATTCCCAGCGGATTCATCATCAGAAATGTCTGATCCAAGCTCCACAGAATCGCCATCGATGACAAGGTTCTTGCCAGTATCAGCAGCGTGCTCAATGACCTCGCTTTTTTGCATCTCGATAGACATCGGCAGGAACTTCCAGCCACGACGAATAACCGTCTTGAGGGCCATCTGCTCATAGTCGGTCACCCAAGGTCCCTTGTCTTTCGATGGGCTACGCTCACGGATCTTATTGACCTCAGTGATGCTCATCCACTCGAAGTGATGACCGCCACCGACAAAGTGTGCGACCATATAGACCAGCGTCGGTTTTCCGCGATCACCGTTCAGTTTTGGCTTATGCGTGACTTTGGGATCAATACCCAGATCCAGATCAAAGGTGTCATGCTCATAGACGATTTCAGCCTTGATGCTGGAAATCATCCCCGAGCGACGTGCCAGCGTGAGAAGACCGCGATAGCCGACGATCAGTTTGATTTCGTTCTTATAAGGCACCAGATACGCCTGCCCCAGTGGGCCGCCAATCTCAAGCCCGAGATGTGATGCACCCATCACGGCATTGACGAAGGAATCAGGATTTGCAAAGGCCAGTTTTGCAAGATAGTCATTCAGGCGCAGCTCATTGAGTGCAATCCGCGCCATCTTTTCAGGGGTGACCTGAGAGGCGACAACTGATTTAATCTGGTTCAATTTTGAGGCAAGCACGGCACCCATACCGGCAATGCTTGTCTGTTTTGGTATTTCTTGAATAGCGCCCATTTTGGGATCTCCAGTTATGCAGCCAGTTGATTGATGATGGTCCAGACGTAATCATTGAAATCAGCAAGCTCCTGTTTGAGCTGCTTGATATAAACGTCATTGCGATAGATGCGTTTGATGAACAGGTCTTTACTGACCTTGGCAAGCTGAGGTGTGTACATCACAAAGTCGCACCACTCGCGCTCATTGATCATCAGGCCGCCTTGCATCTGGTCTTCATATTCCGAAAGGTCATGATTGAAGACAGGCAGGATCGACTTTGCAGACATCAGCGTCTTGATCTCTATGGATCCGTCATTACCGACCAATCCATCAGACGAATACCCGAAATTTCCACAATCGGTGACTACGACACCCGTCTCTGTGACAGGGCTGCCAGTGCGATCGACATACAGCAGGCGTCCTGCACCCTCCAACTCATGCCCGCGCCGCATAGCGTAGGTCTGATAGGTGTCTTCCATGACCTCACCAGATATGCGCTCGACCGCGACGTTAAATGCATAATGAATTGCCGCATCCGATGGCCTACCCACGGGCTTGCCTTCAATTGCAAGACGGATGGATCTAGACGTGGGCTCAGACTTATATCCGGCTTCCAACATTGCTTGTTTTACCGTTTTCCCTTCGAGAAGAGCGGTGACGTATTTCAGTTGCTTCTCGTCCAATCCGCCGACACGGGATCGAGCAACACCAAACATAGACGCCGTGATTACACCAACTCGGGCCGAAAACCACTCTGGAGTACCTTGAACGCATGAAATAACTTTCATTTCATCACCATCACAAACCAGATTCGAAGGGCAATCACCACCGGAGCGGTGATCAGTCGTATGTAAAACTCAGTCAAAAAAGCCATTGATCGCCAGCCACTTAATTTCTTCATCGGTGAAATTACTCATGATGCCCACCCTTTTGATTTGCAGATCCCGGCAACTACGAGAATCAGCACAACAAGAATCAACCACTTCCAGTCTGGGCGCATGTCGCGGGAGTCGGTCACATAGAAATCCGGTCCCTGACCGAAGCCATCGCTGAGCAGGAATATCAGCATGGCAAGCCGCAAAGCGGCCTCACGCTGGTGCTGGTCCTGCGCAGCTCGGATCACTGCGAAGTGCCGGGCAGGACGGATGATCGGCAAGACTTGAGTTTGGGTATTCATTTTTGGATAGCTCCCCCGAAAGTGGCCCTTAGGCCACCAGCTCAAACAGACGGTTTTCGATGATGAATTTGCCGATCAGTTTTTCGATCAGCGCATCCTGCTTGCGCGAAAGTTTGACAATCATGGAATCGGTTTCTGGATCATCCGAATCAGTCACAGCAACGGCATAAATGACGATCGGCTCAGATACATAGCGACCTGTGCGGTGGTCATATGAGCCAGAATCATTTTGTCCGTATTCTGGGAGAGGGGTGCCGCCTGCGAATTTGACGAGCAGATTGACATCGCCGTAGGCAACATCTGCGGTCCGGGTGACTTCGTTGATCGACTCAACGGACACTTTCAGTTTTGGTGCTTGAAACACGGGTACTAATGCGTTCATAATCTTCTTGCCTCATTGCTTAGTCGGTTGGGGCCGTGGCCCGGGGTGTTACAGCACCTGCGGGCTTTTGTTTGGCTGCTATCGATATGTTTGTTTCGATATCTATAAGATATCTCAATGCTATCTTTCTTGCAAGCATAAAAGATATCTTTTTGCTATTTATTTTCGATAGCCAATAAAAAGCCCGCTACAATGAGCGGGCTTTACACTTCAGGTTGATTTTTCTTATCGGATTACCATTTCTGCATCTTTGACCAGTCAAACACCCAGCCTATCAAATGAATGTCGCGCTCCACCTCTTCAGCAGTTAGGATTTCATCTGGATGTTCCTCACGGTTGAAGCTGCGCAACAGCAAGCCGCCGTGAGGACGATTGAATAAATACTTGCATCGGAATACGCCACCATGGTCAAACGCAAATATTCTGTTATCTTTTACGTAATTTTTACTTTTATCAATCATTAGCATAGCTCCATCTTGAATTAGAGATGCCATGCTGTTGCCGGTATTCATCGCACAAACTACTGATTCAGGATCAATTTGATTATTTTTGAGAGAGCGCTTTCCAAAGCGAACCTTTCTTCCGCCATGGTCTTCTACTATCTCGGCTTTCATGCCAGGTCCTGATGAAATAACTACCTCCTTATAAAAATAAGCAATGACATCATTAGGCCCTACAGGGGTTTCGTCATCCCAAAATTCAAAGTCAATATATTCAACCTGATCCATAGGGATGCCGTCTGTGGCGCGGATTTTCTTGTTTTTATCGCTAATGATTTCTATATCTTTTTCTTGAATCGACAATTCAGAATTAAATTTAGTAGGGATGTCCTCAGATGCATGGGTGTGATCAAGCCAGTCTTTTGGTAGCCCGAAAACTGTTTCAGCTCGGCGTGCAACGACATCCCCAATACTGCGAGTGGGGTTTTTTCCAACATAACTGGTTGCTTGCGCGTACGCCATGTCCATCTTTTTCGCAAAAGCTGGACGACCGCCAACCACTTCGACGAGTTTTCGCAGATTCGTCAATCTGATTTCTGAGATATCCATAAGATATCATTCTCACTATTTTTGTTTAGAAATAAACTAGCCTGTTGATATCTTAAAAAGATACCTGTAAGATATCTTTTAGATATCGGAGGGCTTGCCCATGACTTTTCAGGAGTACTACCGCTCCCTTTCACCTAGCGAAAGAATCCTCTATTGCGCAGACATCGGTCTGAATCGGCGATATGTGGAACTTCACCTCTTAAATGTTCAACGCCGTAATCCTCGTGAAACAACGATGGAAAAAATGGCTATCCAGAGCAAAGGCAATCTGACTTATCAAGATGTGGTTTTGTCTTTCCCGAAACTCCCTCATGCAGAGCCAAGCCATGCCTGACCATGAGCCATTGTCACCCGACCAGCTTGCAAGGTCTCGCAAATACGAGAGCCTGCTTTTGCAACGTGTTGCAGAGGTAGGACTGAAACAACTGGCTGACGTGGTGGGAGTGGATCAATCAACGGTTAGCCGCATGAAGTGGAATGACTTCTCACGGATCTTGGCTTTTTTGGGCCTAAAGATCGTGCCAGTAGAAATGGAGTGTTATTCGGCTGACTACATCAAATCGCTTCATACCTTGGCTCAGATAGGCATGACTTTGCCTCCCGATTCTGTGCCGGAAACAAGATCACTGAACTGGGATGCTTAATATGAGCTCAAAAGAAATAGCAATCCCCATCTGCCCGTACTGCAAACAGCAGTCGTCGCTTGTGACTGGTGAGACGGTATATCCGAATCCATCGCTGTTTTATCTGCATCGTCAGTATTTCTATTACTGCCAGCCCTGTGATGCATATGTCGGCTGTCATGGCATGTCTAAAGTGCCGCTAGGGTCGATGGCAAACCGCACGCTGCGCGATCTACGCAAGAAGGCCCATGCTGCGTTTGATCCGCTATGGCGTAGCAAGGTGCGTATGGGCGCTCCGAAGAAAAAAGCGCGCCTCGAGGCTTATACGTGGCTCGCTAACCGGATGGGCATGGACCTTAAAACCTGCCACATCGGCATGATGAATGATGAGCAGTGCCAGCGGGTAGTGCTGGTGGTCAAGGAGTTGATTGGGGAGGCGGCATGAATGCAATCACCTACGGATCTGTATGCAGCGGCATCGAAGCGGCATCAGTCGCTTGGGAGCCTTTAGGCTGGAAACCCTCATGGTTTAGCGAGATTGAGAAATTCCCCAGTGCTGTCCTCCGTCATTACTGGCCTAAAGTGATCAATCATGGCGACATGACAATGATTGCCCAGAAAGTCCGTGATGGTAGTACAGAAGCCCCCGACATCATGGTCGGTGGTACCCCTTGTCAGGCATTCAGCATTGCCGGCCTGCGGTTAAGCCTGCTTGATAAGCGCGGTCAACTCACCCTTTCTTACGTGGAGCTCGCTGATGAAATTGATGCAGAAAGACTTGTTCGCGGA
>JASLEL010000134.1 GCA_030151145.1 Aquirhabdus sp.
AAACAACACTGCTGACGTGGCTGCGATTGCAGCCCTGCCTTATGGCGATGGTCAGACTGTCGAAGAGGCCCGCGTTGCGCTGGTCCAAAAAATCGGTGAAAACATCCAGATCCGTCGTGCCGTACTGGTCGAAGGTGCAAACCTGTCCAGCTACCGTCATGGTCTGAAAATCGGTGTTGTGATTGCTTACACCGGTGGTGATGCTGAAACTGCAAAAGGCATGGCCATGCACGTTGCGGCATTCAACCCGCTGGCGATCAACCCAGAAGACGTACCTGCTGACGTACTGGCCCGCGAAAAAGAAATTTTCGAAGCCAAAGCACGTGAATCGGGCAAGCCAGATGCCATCGTTGAGAAGATGATCACCGGTAGCATCGACAAGTACCTGAACGAAGTGACGCTGACCCGTCAGGCGTATGTCATCGACAACGAAAAGAAAGTTGGCGACGTACTGAAGTCGGCTGGTCAAACCGTTACTACTATGGTTCGTCTGGAAGTCGGCGAAGGCATCGAGAAGAAAGTAGACAACTTCGCTGAAGAAGTTGCTGCTGCGACTGCCGCCGCTGCTGCTGCCGCTGCCAACTGATTGAGTCGCTGCCAGCCAGCGATCAGTTAAAAAAAAGCCCTGCATTTGCAGGGCTTTTTTTATGGGTGGTGCTGTGAGGATGTGGTCCTCGCCTTAGTGTCGCTTGTGATCAGGACAATGCGGGGGTGGCTTCGCTAATGCTGGGCAAGGGTGGTTGCTGCGGATCAGTATGCTTAGGTGTGGTGACCATCGTATCCCATGCCAGCATGGACTGATTGGCGATCGTCAGGAGGATCCCTTCGCAGGCACCGTCACGGGCCTGTATCGACATACCATGCAGGATCGTGACATAGAAGCGGGCGATGGCATCAATGTCGGCATTGGCTGCAATCTCGCCGTCCTGTACGGCCCGTAGTAGGCGCTCATGAATCAGGACTTCGGTCGCACGGCGCTGCATGGTCAGGTGTTCCTGTACCTTGTGGTTTTCGCTGGAGCAGTGCAGGGCGCTTAAGACCACCATACAGCCCGTGGGCTGGTTGCTGTCGTCGGGCGTATCGGCTGTGGGATACTTTTTGTGGGTGATGCAGCGGGCGCTGGCTGCCAGCATGCCGGCAATGGCTTCTTTGGCGGTACTGCCTGCATCGAAGGCTTGCCGGGTCATGGCACCGTCGGTCTTGCGATAAAGCTCAATCGCTTCTAAGAAGAGCGATTCTTTGCTGCCAAAGGCGGCGTAGAGACTTGGCGAGTTGATACCCATGGCGCCGGTGAGTTCGGATAAGGACGCGCCTTCGTAGCCTTTGCACCAGAATACTTTCATTGCTTTTTTGAGGGCTTCTTCGCGCTCAAAGCAGCGTGGGCGACCGCGCTCTGCCATGGTATATGTTCTCGCAATCAAAAAATTTCATCGCAAGAATTATATCACGATTGCAAGTCATCCGATGTGGGTTGGCAATGATGATATTTGTAATGATTGATATAAATAAGTGAAAAAGATGTGATAATGCGCGTTATCAATATGTGACTGCTGCGTTCATATACGTTTATTCACGACCACCAATGGCGTCTGGATCAACTGATGCGATGCTTTAGGGCTTTGGATAGTGAATGGCTTTGGATGATGAATGGCTTTGATCTGGAGAGAATATGATTACGCTATATACCTGGGGAACGCCGAACGGCCATAAGATCTCGATTATGCTCGAGGAGTTGGGTATCCCGTATGAGGTGTGCACGGTGAATCTCGGTCGCGATGAGCAGTTTAAGCCTGAGTTTCTTGCGGTTGCACCCAATAACAAAATTCCGGCTCTCGTCGATCATGATGCGGAGGGTGGTCCTCTAGCGCTGTTCGAGAGTGCGGCGATCCTGACCTATCTGGCGGAGAAATATGGACGCTTCCTGCCATCCACAGGGCATGCCCGCTATCAGACCTTGGTCTGGCTCAATTGGCAGATGGGTGGCGTGGGGCCGATCTTTGGGCAAGTGGGTTTCTTTGCCGTGCGTGCCGCAGAAAAATCAGTGCTTGCGATTGAGCGTTTTGTCACGGAGTCGGATCGTTTGCTCGCTGTGCTGGATCAACAGTTGCAACAGCATGCCTATGTGGCAGGCGATGAATACAGTATCGCCGATATGGCGCTGTATCCATGGGTGGCTGCCTGTCAGGGCTATCTGCAGGCACCACTGGCGGCAAGCATGGCGACCAAGCCCGCGGTCCTGCGCTGGCTTGCGCTGATGGCGAGTCGCCCTGCGGTGCAGCGTGGGATGCAGATCCCGCTGGTCTGATCCCGCACCTGTCTTTGGCCTATTCCTTGTAGGTATCCTGCCATCGGGGTACTTGCAGGCAACCTTTCCTCTCGGCGCCCCGCCTGAAGCCGTGTGATAAAACACAAGAAATCCATCGACTGCCGCTTACCTTCACGCCCGCCTTTTGCTACCATGCCTCACCGTCGATTGTAATCTGCGTTGAGTGCTGTATTCCGGATATTCTGGGGTGCTGGACGCTGTAAAAGACGGCCTTGCTGATGACTGGATGGAGTGACCTCATGACTGAAAAAAGCCCGCGCTTTTCGCGTATTTTGTTAAAGCTTTCTGGTGAGGCACTGGCAGGCAATAATGCGATGGGCATCGATGCCAGCATTCTGGATCAGATGAGTCTTGCGATTGCACATCTGGTGGGTCTGGGTGTGCAGGTCGGTATCGTGGTGGGCGGCGGCAATCTCTATCGCGGTAGCCAACTGCAGAAAGACGGTCTGGTCGGTCGTGTGACCGGTGATCAGATGGGGATGCTGGCAACCGTGATGAACGGCCTTGCCATGCGCGATGCGCTGGAGCGCCGCAATATCAAGACCCGCCTGATGTCGGCGATGGAAATCAATGGTGTGGTGGAGCAGTACTCCAGCCGCAACGCGATCCGTTTTCTGAAAGCGGGTGATGTCTGTATTTTTGTTGCCGGAACGGGTAACCCATTCTTCACCACCGATACGGCAGCCTGTCTGCGCGGCATCGAAATCGAAGCCAAACTGATCCTGAAAGCCACCAAGGTGGATGGCGTCTATAACAAAGACCCGAAAAAATATGATGATGCAGTACGCTACGAAAATCTGACCTTTGATCAGGTGCTGGATGAGAAGCTGGAAGTAATGGATCTCACGGCGATCTGCCTGTGTCGTGACCATGATGTGCCGCTGCAGGTCTTTAATATGAGCAAGCCCGGTGCACTGTTGAATGTGGTGATGGGTGTGGATGAGGGAACGCGGGTCAGCAAAAGTCTGTGATCCTGGCGGTCTGAGCATCTGCCGATTTGTGAGGGATGCTCGAATTTTTGTTTCATGTAACTATGTGACGCTCATACTCAGATGATCGTCAGTCTGACGGATGGTGCACTGACCTGTTAGGTAGGCGTCATCTGTTGGGTACAAGATAAGGAAAAGATGATGTTAAATGATCTGAAAAAAGACGGCGAAGTGCGTATGCGCAAGAGCCTGGACTCACTGGAAGCGGGCTTTTCCCGCGTGCGTACCGGTCGTGCTCACCCTGCCATGCTAAAAGATGTCATGGTGCCTTATTACGGCTCCGATGTGCCGCTGAATCAAGTGGCTAACGTCGGTGTGGATGATGCGCGTACGCTGGTCGTACAGCCGTTTGAGCGCAGCATGGTCAGTGTGGTGGACAAGGCGATCCGTGAAAGCGATCTGGGCCTGAACCCGATCTCCGGTGATGTGATCCGCGTGCCGCTGCCAGCGCTGACCGAAGAAACCCGTCGCAACATGCAGAAACTGGCGCGCAGTGAGGCTGAAAATGCACGCGTGGCCGTGCGTAATATCCGCCGTGATATCTTAAGCGACGTCAAAGAGCTGCTGAAAGAAAAAGAAATCACCGAAGACGACGAACGCCGTGCTACGGATGAGATCCAAAAGCTGACGGATAAATACGTCGCCGAGATTGAAAAGCAACTGGCGGCCAAAGAAGCCGAACTGCTGCAGGTATAATCCATTGGCCGCACCTGATATTACAGATCACACGGCTGACAGTGCGATCGGCAGCCTGCCCCGTCATGTGGCGATCATCATGGATGGTAATAATCGCTACGGACGTCAGCACCACTTAAGAGATGGTGGCGGGCATCGTGCGGGCAAGGATCAACTGGATGTGATTGCCCAGCATGCCCGTAAACTGGGGCTTGAAGTCCTGACGGTGTTTGCATTCTCCAGCGAAAACTGGCGCAGACCTGCGGCTGAGGTGGCACTCCTGATGGAGCTGTTTGAGCAGTCACTGCTTGAACAGGTGCCACGCATGCTAGGGCAGCAGATCGCCATGCGTTTTATTGGTGATCGTTCCAAAATGTCTGCGCGTTTGCAGGCGCTTATGGCCGATGCAGAAACAAGAACTGCCGTTGGGTCGAAAATGACCATGGTCATTGCGGTCAGCTATGGTGGTCTGTGGGATGTGACACAGGCTGCTCGCCGCTTGGCTGCAGCTGTACAGGCAGGTACGCTTGCGCTTGATGAGATCGACGAGTGGTCGATGCAGCGCGAAATCCAGATGGGCGATTTGCCCCCTGTGGATCTGCTGATCCGTACCGGTGGTGAGTATCGGCTGTCCAATTTCGTCCTGTGGCAGGCGGCGTATGCCGAGCTGTATTTTACCGATACGCTGTGGCCTGCGTTTGATGAGGCCGAGTTTGACCGGGCTCTAGGACAGTTTGCCTTCCGTGAGCGTCGCTTTGGGCGCACCAGCGAGCAAGTACAACAACAGATTCAACAATCAGAAGGTGAGCAATCCGACATCTCTACCACCGCAGATGATGCTGTCGTGTCCTCTCATTCGTCGATCAGGTAAATTTTCATGTTTGAGCGCATTCGTACTGGCCTGATTCTGATTGCGATTGTTTTGTTCTGTATTTTTGGGGCGCAATATCTGAGCCCCGGCTTACGCCCATTGCCGATGGTGCTCCTCATGATGGTGACCCTGTCGGTCGGTGCCAGTGAGTGGACCAAATTCGGCAGGCAGGGCGGTGCACCCTATCAGCATCCAGTGCGTTTTGTGTTTGTGACGCAAATCTTTGCGGTGCTGGCGGTATTTCTAGACCAATATCTCCCGCAGATCTGGCCGATCATCTGGGGCGGTGCTTCTCTGTTTTGGCTGTCGGCACTGGTGACGGTACGCCGTTATCCTGAACCGGGCATTACCTCTGAGCGCTGGTTGCCGCATATCGGTGTGCTGCTCTTGACCGCAACGACATTGTCTATCTATGCCTTGTGGACGGATTCGCCTTGGTGGTTGATGTACCTGTTCGCACTGGTCTGGGTGGCAGACAGTGGTGCATATTTTGCCGGACGCCAGTTTGGCAAGACCAAGCTGATCCCCGATGTCAGTCCCAACAAAACCGTCGAGGGTTTGATCGGCGGCCTGCTGCTGACCGGTGCAGTGATGGCTGGGGTGGCCTATTATCGCCATCTGACTGGGCTGCATCTGGCCGGTTTTGTGGTGCTGTCGGTGATTACCGTATTGGCTTCGGTGCTGGGAGATCTGTTTGAATCGCTGCTGAAGCGCAAGGTCCATATCAAGGATTCCGGTACGCTGTTGCCGGGTCACGGGGGGGTATTGGATCGGATTGATTCACTGCTTGCCGCAGCGCCGATTTTTGCCTTTGGTTTCTGGATTGCAGGCGGGTTTTGACGATGGTGCAATCGGCGATTGAGAATGTCTGTATTCTGGGTGCAACCGGGTCGATCGGTGACAGTACCCTAAAAGTGTTAAGTCTACATCCCGAGCGTTACCGAGTCTTTGCCTTAAGCGGTCATGGTCGGCTAGATAAACTGATTGATCTCAGTGCAACCCATCATCCACAGGTGGTGGCTGTGCCCGAAGGGCAGGGGGAGTGGTTTGTTCAATCCTTCAAAAGTCGATACCCTCAGCATCCGCTGCCGCTGATTGTTGAAGGCCGCACAGGTCTGAACCAGATTGCCGCGCATCCGGATGTGCAGGTGGTGATGGCTGCGATTGTCGGGGCGGCGGGACTTGAGCCGACGCTGGCGGCGGTGAATGCCGGAAAGCGCGTGCTGCTTGCCAATAAAGAATCGCTGGTCATGGCCGGCGATCTTTTTATGGATCGCGTACGTGAGTCCGGTGCGACCTTATTGCCGGTGGACTCCGAGCACAACGCCATATTTCAGTGTCTGCCGACGGATTACGCACAGAGTAGTGAGCAATTTGGCACACATCAGTCGCGCGCTGGTGTTTCGCAGATTTTGCTGACCGCATCTGGTGGGCCGTTTCGTCGCCATAGCTTGGAAGAGCTGCAGCATGTCACACCCGAAGAAGCCTGCAAGCACCCGAACTGGGTGATGGGGCAGAAGATCACGGTCGATTCGGCAACCCTGATGAATAAAGGGCTGGAGCTGATCGAAGCCTGTCATTTGTTTGACCTGCCGCCTGAGCGGGTGACGGTCGTGATTCATCCACAGAGCATCATTCACTCTCTGGTGCAGTATGTGGATGGTTCGACGCTGGCGCAGATGGGCAATCCCGATATGTGTACGCCGATAGCACATGCGCTGGCATGGCCTCTGCGCATTGATGCCGGGGTCGCGCCACTGGATCTGTTTCAGGTGGCGGAGCTGCGTTTTGAGGCGCCCGATGAGGTGCGCTTTCCCTGTCTGCGTCTTGCACGCGAGGCCATACAAGCCGGTGGAACGGTGCCTGCGGTACTGAATGCGGCCAATGAGATCGCTGTCGCTGCTTTTTTGGCTAAACGCATTAAATTTATTGAGATCCCTCACATTATCGAGATGGTTATTACACAACTACCGATGACCCGCGCACATGATCTTGCCACAATCCTGAACTATGATTCAGAGGCACGCGCGATAGCCACGGCGCGGGTTGCGCAGTTGTCCGGGGCCGTACGTTGATAGTGATTAGGCGTTCATGAGTTTTATACAGGTAGTCCTTGCGGCGTTAGTTTTGCTGGGTCCATTGATTGCGATCCACGAGTTCGGTCATTTTTGGGTGGCGCGGCAGCTTGGGGTCAAGGTACTGACCTATTCGATCGGTTTTGGTCCGGCGCTCCTGAAGCGACGCGGGCGTGATGGTGTGCAGTATCAGGTTGCCCTGATTCCGTTGGGTGGCTATGTGCGGATGGCGGATGAGCGCGAAGGCGAAGTGGCCGAAGAGGATCTGCCGTTTGCCTTTAACCGTCAGCCGGTATGGAAGCGGATGGCGATTGTCGCTGCGGGTCCCCTGATTAATTTGCTGTTTGCCGTATTGCTGTTCTGGGTGCTGTATCTACCCAAAACTGAAGCGATCAACACACGCATCTGGCAGGTCAATGCGAACACGCCGGCAGCGGTTGCAGGTCTGAAGGCCGGCGATCTGATTACGGCGATAGACGGCAAGGCCACGCCGACTATGGAGCAGCTGCATTTTGATTTGCTGGGCCGCATGGGTGAGAGTGGGCATATTCAGGTCACGGTTGAGCGCGATGATCAAAAGATTAGTTATGATCTGCCGATTCATCGTTTTACGCATGTGATCGGTAGCAGTCCTTATGCTGAGCTTGGATTCAGTCCCTATCGTCCACAGATCGCACCGATCATCGGTCAGGTCGAGCCGGGCAGTGTGGCCGCAAAAGCGGGATTGAAAGTCGGTGACCGTATCGCGATGCTGGATGGAAAGCCAGTGACAGATTGGATTGCGATGACGGATGTCGTCTATGGGCATCCAGAGCAGCCACTGTCTGCGGTGATTGAGCGTCAAGGTCAGCAGATGCCCATGACGCTGACCCCGGCGAGCCGTAAGGATGATCTTGGTACGAAAATTGGATTACTCGGTATTCGACCGCAGATCGTGGATGGGCAAAAGTTTCCGATCCCAGCAGCCTATAAACAGGTGATTGATCTGGATCCAGTGACTGCACTGGATTATGCCGTGCAGAAGGGCTGGCAGTTTTCTGCCTTGACGATGACGTCGTTTGGCAAAATGCTCCAGGGCGATGTCAGTTTAGACAATATTCGTGGTCCGATTACCACGGCTCGTATGGCTGAGCGGAGCGCAGAGATTGGTTTCTGGGCCTTCATCAGCTATATGGCGGTGATGAGCTTGAGTCTGGGTGTGCTGAATCTGTTGCCGATACCTGTACTGGATGGAGGACATCTGCTGTACTATGCGGCTGAAGCGATCGCGGGTCGTCCGCTCTCTGAGGGCTTTCAGCAGGCAGGTTTACGGCTGGGTCTCATGATGCTGCTGGCGTTGATGGGTCTGGCCTTGTTTAATGACGTGTCCAGCCTGTTTTAGGTTGGACCATGGCTGCGCCGCAAGATGGCGATGCTTTGCGCGTAATTTTTGAATTTGCGCCCCTTTTTGGGTGCCTTCTATCAGTTTTGATTTTGACGTGGATATTTTTGGCATGAGACATACTTTTGCGTTATTGCCTTTGACGATCATCACCAGTATGGGGTTGGCTTCGGTATCATCCAGCGTATTTGCTGAACCCATCACGGCCAATAGCAGTTTTGCTGCCCGGGATATCCGGGTTGATGGTCTGATCCGTCTGACGCCCGCCAGTGTCTCGTCCTCCCTGCCGATTGCGATTGGTGATGTGATCACGGAAGCCAAAGTGGCTGATGCGATCCGCGCCTTGTATGCGACGGGTAACTTTGATGACGTACAGGCGACCCGTGAAGGCGATGTACTGGTCTTTAAGGTCATTGAACGTCCGATGATTGCGACGCTGACCCTGAAAGGCAACAAGCTGATTCCTGAAGACTCCCTGAAAAAGGGTCTGAAAAGCGGCGGTATCAGTGAAGGTGAAGTGCTGAAACGCTCGTCCTTGCAGATCGTCAAGAATGAACTTGAGCAGCAGTACGCCCAGCAGGGCCGCTATGATGCCGAAGTCCGCGTTGAGACGGTGCCCAAACCGAATAACCGTGTCGATCTAACCATCAATATCTATGAGGGTAACGCCGCCAAGGTGGTGGATATTCAGGTCGTCGGCAACACCGTGTTTTCCGATGAGGAAGTCAAGAAAGCTTTTCAGGTCAAATCCAGTGGCTGGGCATCCATCCTGACCCGTGATGACCGCTATGCGCGCGAAAAAATGACGGCAAGTCTGGAAGCCCTGCGTGCGCTGTACCTGAACAAGGGTTACATCCACTATGCCCTCAACAGTGCCCAACTGAATCTGAGTGAAGACAAAAAACGTATTTTTATCGAAGTCAGCCTGACGGAAGGCGCGCAGTACAAATTTGGTGAGACCAAGTTTGTCGGTGATCCGCTGTATAAGCCAGATGATCTCAAGCCGCTGATTATCTATAAGCCGGGTACGACCTACTCTCAGGCCGAAGTGACCGCGACTCAGCAACTCTTGACCAAGAAATACGGCAATAACGGCTATTACTTTGCCGAGATCAATCCGATTCCGGATATTGATGAGGCGACCAAAACGGTCACCATGAACTATGCCATTAATCCTGGCAAACAAGTCTATGTGCGCCGGATCAATTTTAAAGGCAATGAGAAGACCGCCGACAATGTCTTGCGTCGCGAGATGCGTCAGCTCGAAGGCGCACTGGCCTCCAACGACAAGATCGATCTGTCAAAGATCCGTCTAGAACGGACGGGCTTCTTTAAGACCGTGACGATTGATACGCCGCGTGTGCCGAATACCGATGATGAAGTGGATCTGAATGTGTCGGTAGAAGAGCAGCCTTCAGGCAGCAGCTCGATTTCGGTGGGTTATTCGCAGTATGGCGGGGTGACTTTCCAGTTCGGCATCAACCAGACCAACTTCTTTGGTACCGGTACTCAGGTTGGTCTCGATCTGTCCCGTTCACAGATTCTGGAAAACTACAATCTGAACGTACTGGACCCGTATTACACGGTAGATGGGGTGAGTCGCGGCTTTAACTTCTATGTCCGCAACAGTCGCATCGACACCTCGGTTTCCGTACAGCGTTATTACACCGATGCCTACGGCGGCTCGATGACCTTTGGTTATCCGGTCGATGAAAATACCAACGTCAGTGCGACGCTGAATGTGGATAACACCACGATCAAGACCTCGCAGTTTGTCTCGCATCTGGCACAGGACTATCTCTTGGCGCATGGTGCGACCAATGAGTCGGGTGATCCGGTCAATCCGATCTATAACAAAGGCTTTACTACCTATAATCTCAATCTGTCATGGGCATATAGCACACTGAACCGTCCAGTACTGGCAACACGCGGGATGTCGCATCAGTTTGGGCTGGAGTCTACGATTCCGGGCAGTGATCTGCAGTATCAGAAGGCGACCTATAATGGTCAGATCTTCCTGCCGTTCCCGACGCATTATCTGGATGGCTTCCTGCTACGTGCCTATACCAAGATGGGCTATGGTCATGACCTGCCATTCTGGAAAAACTTCTTCGCCGGTGGCTATGGTTCGGTCCGTGGCTATACCGACTATACGCTGGGACCGCGCAGTAGCGGTATCGGCTATAGCGCCACCAGCCCTGACCCGGATCCTGAATATGTCGGTGGCAATGCCATGATTACGGGTGGTCTGGAGCTGGTACTGCCGATTCCGGGCGCGGGGGACTGGGCCAGTCAGGTCCGTCCGGTGATCTTCTTTGAGGGTGGTCAAGTGTTCGATACCACCGGCTATAAAGACGTGACAGGGCAGTCTTACAATTTTAGTGCAAATAATTTCAGATATAGTGCCGGCGTTGGTTTTACATGGATTACCATGATCGGCCCGATTGCGCTCAGTTTTGCGCAGCCAATCAACTCCAAGCCCGGAGATGATGTCAAGCGCGTGCAGTTTGCAATTGGCCGTGTGTTCTAATCGGACACATGGGTGTGGGACAGACACGACAGGACGATAGGATACGTTGGTCGTGATTGTAAAAAAGTCCGGCGGGAGTGATGTAGTCCCGTTTTAGGATAACGGTTAATTTTAATATGCGTTGTACGGAGAAACGGAATGCGTTCATTTTTTAAAGGCGTAGCACTGATTGCAGCAGTTGCTTTATCCCCCTTGGCCAATGCCAATAACGTGGCCGTGGCGGATTCACAAGAAGCCGTACTGGCTTCCAATCTGGCAAAGCAGACCATTGATGGCCTCAATAGCAGTCTGAAACCCCAGCGTGATCGTCTGGAACAACTGCGCAAGGATATTCAAGGGCTGCAGGAACGCTTTCAGAAAGACGGTTCGGTGATGAGCGACAAAGACAAGCAGGCATTGCAGGCACAAGCGCAATCCAAGCTCAATGAATACAACAGCACTGCCGAAGGTGTACAGCGCCGTATTGAAGAAGCACAAGGCACCATGTTGAAAACAGTGATGCCAAAGCTGGAAGGAATCATTGAAGAACTGCGCAAAGAAGGCAACTACGATGTGATCATCGAGAAGAAATATGCCATCTGGGCAGCACCAGGCGTTGATCTGACCAAAAAAATCACAGAGCGTCTGAACGCTGCGAAGTAATCCGTTTGCCATGATGGACGATTGTTTTCAGGGTTAATCATCATGACACTGACGAATAAAACTTTTACGCTGGCTGACATTGCTCACTACCTGAACAAACTTCAGGCAGTGGGGCGTCTGCCACTGGCAGTGCCGGTCGTCATCGATGGCGATGCGGCTAAAAGCGTTGTCGGTATTGCAACGCTTGCGCAGGCGACCCCGGATCATCTGGGGTTTCTATCTAATTCCAAATACCGCAATCAGTTAGGCCAGACCCAAGCCGGTGCCATGATTCTCAAGGCAGCTGACCGTGATGGCTTTGCTGGACCGGCACTGGTCGTGTCTGATCCCTATATGGTGTTTGCGGCCTTAACCTATTTATTTGATCCCACTCAAGTCCCTGCCCCAAGTATCCATCCTACAGCCGTCATCTCTCCAACCGCGACCTTGGCTGAAAATGTCTCTATCGGCCCGTATGTCGTGATCGAAGACCGTGTGCAGATCGGTGCCGGTACGATCATTGGTCCCAGTGCGCATCTGAGCCATGATGTGGTCGTGGGCGAGGGCTGCTGGATCGAGTCGCAGGTGACGATTCACCATCATTGCCAACTCGGTCAGCGGGTGCGTATCCATGCCGGAACCGTTGTCGGGGCCGAGGGCTTTGGCTTTGCGCCTGCCGGTGGCCGCTGGCACCGGATCGTCCAGCTTGGTCGTGTCGTGATCCATGATGATGTGCGTATCGGTGCCAACGTGACGATTGATCGCGGGGCGCTTGACGATACAGTGATTGGTCGCGGCGTGATCATTGATAATCAGGTTCAGATCGCGCATAACGTGACGATCGGTGAGCACACGGCCATCGCAGCCATGACCGGCATTGCCGGGAGCGTCAGGATCGGTGCACATTGCATCATTGGTGGTGCGGTTGGCATCTCTGGGCATCTTGAGATCACGGACCATGTACAGTTGGCCGGAATGACGATGGTGATCGGATCGATTACCGAACCGGGAAGTTATTCTTCGGGGATGGCGTGTGAAAAAACACCAGATTGGCGCCGCACTGCAGTACGGGTCCGTAATCTGGGCAAGATGAGCGAGCAAATCAAAGAGTTGCAACTCGCGCTAGAACGGTTAGAATTACAGGTACATCAGCAGTCTTGATGCCAAAATGGATCAGAGATGTTGCTTATGGTCGTAATTATTCCAGAAGTTATATATGAATCAACCAATTATTCTCGAAAAACCATTAACTAGTGAAGAGCTTTTGCATTTTTTGCCGCAACGTTTTCCGATGCTCATGGTTGATCGCGTGCTTTCGGTAGATGCGGATGGGGTAATTGTCGGTATAAAAAATGTGACTATCAATGAGCCTTTCTTTCAAGGACACTTTCCGGACAAGCCGATCATGCCTGGCGTGATGATTCTGGAGGCCATGGCGCAAATTTCGGGGGTATTGGGCTTGCTGCTACACGGCAGACGCCCCGAAGACGGCAAGATGTTTTTATTTGCCGGTGTGGATAAGGTTCGGTTTAAACGGCGCGTCATTCCAGGGGATACCTTGACATTGACGGCCAGACTTATAACATCAAAAAAGAATATTTATAAATTTACCTGTCAGGCCAATGTCGGTGATGAACTGGCTGCCAGTGCTGAAATTTTAATCGCAGAACAACAGATGGAGATTGTGCAATGAGTCTCGTATCCGGTCATGCCGAAGATCATGCGAACCGCGCGCATTCCCGTGTTGCTGAGGGGCAGACCACTATGACGAAACGCATTGATTCCAAAAGCCATCCTTTGATCCATCCTACGGCTGTTGTCGATCCCAGTGCGCATATTGATCCGACCACCAGCATCGGGCCATATTCGATCATTGGGCCGCAAGTCACGATTGGCGCAAATTGCGTGATTGGCCCGCATGTGGTGATCAGTCGCTGGACGCGTATTGGTGCCCGTAATCGCATTTTTCAGTTTGCAACGATCGGCGAAGATTGTCAGGATCTGAAGTATCGTGGTGAAGAGACTTGGCTTGAAATCGGCGATGATAATATGATTCGCGAGTCCTGCACCATCCATCGCGGAACGACGCAGGATGAGGGCATGACCCGGATCGGTAGTAATAACCTGCTGATGGTGAATACGCATGTGGCCCATGACTGTGTGATCGGCAGCCATTGTGTGTTTGCCAACAACGTGGGTATCGCAGGCCATGTCAAGATCGGTGATCATGTGATCGCAGGTGGCAACTCTGGCATTCATCAGTTCTGCCGCATGGACTCCTACAGTATGCTGGGGGGCGGCAGTGTGCTGCTAAAAGATCTGCCGGCCTATGTGATGGCCTCGGGCAATCCGGCCAAACCGCACGGCATGAACTTTGAAGGGATGCGCCGGCGTGGCTGGTCAGCAGATACCATCGCCGCACTGAAAGAAGCCTATAAAGTGATCTATCGTCAGGGTCTGACCGCTGAGCAGGCAATCAGTGTCCTGACCGAAGAGATCCTGCCTGATCATGCTGAAGTGCAACTGCTGGTCGATTCTCTGTATCATTCGGAGCGTGGTATCGTTCGCTGATTCAGATAAAGAATAGTTTTGATATAAAGGCCCGCATATGCGGGCCTTTTGTATGGTCGATCATTTATTTCAGGTTGATCATTTATTGCAACTGGATCGTCCCATTGGCGGTGACGCGGATCTGACTGTTACCGCCCTGTACATCCTGAGCAGGAATGCTGGCAGCATCTGCTTTGGCCGCACGCATCATCATGGGCATGGGGCGATAGCCGCCATTACTGGCCGTATTGACATTGACTTGTACCAGCTCATATTTGCTGGCGCCCCAAGCGTCTTGCAGCACGGTCGCGCGTTCGCGGAACTGTTTGGTGACGTCGGTCAGTAGTTCTTTTTCAACTTTATAGCGCTGCTGGTCGGAGACGGAGAAGTTGACACTGTCCAATTGCAGGCTGGATTGCAGTTTAGCGATCAGCTCACTGCCTGCCTTGAAGTTGGTGGTCTTGAGCTGAACTTCAGCACGACTGCGCCAGCCGGAGAGTTTGTTGTTTTTGTCATAGACCGGGTAGGTGTTTTGATTGCCGGTACTGAGCTTTACGTCAGGATAGTCTTTGGCAGTGGCGACTGCGTTATTTAAGACTTGCGCGGTATCACGCGCCAGCAGGGCAGGATTGCTGTTGTTGAGCTCGGTATATAAGGTGGCCTGCATTTCGTCGTTTTGGACATCGCGGCTGCTTTCGGCCTGCAGATCGACGATACGGTGCTCGCGCGGGGTATCCGCCTGGGCGGGTAGCGTATACAGGACAGAGAGACTGAGTGCAGAGAGCAGAAGAAGTTTAGAGGTCATGATGGGCTCCGGAAAGCATGAGAAGAGGGCCACCATGACATGAGGCTGTCATGGTGGTGGGTGTGAAAAGGAGGAGGCGAGATTAGGCTGCAGAGTCGTCGTCGCCACTGGCGGATTTGGTTTTCTTTTTGACAGGTTTGGCTTTATCAGCCGATTTTTCGCTGGATTTGGCGGGAGCCTTTTTCTCTTCGCTGGTCGCGTGCTTTTTCAGATAGTCGGTCGCAAAACCGGCTTCCTGTGTCCCCGGGTAGTTCTTGACGATGGTTTTCATCAGGGCAATGGCTTGCGCAGGACGCTGATCGACATCGGCTAGTGTGGCAAGGCGATAGGTTGAGGCGGCTGCTTTAGCGCTCTTGGGGTATTGCGAGGTGACGATCTTGAAGTTATTGGCTGCTGCCGTGAAGTTCGGCGGGGTGGCCGCAAGATTAAACTCACCTAACCAGTAGTAGGCGTTCGGCACGTACTGACTCTTGGGGTAGTCGCTAATGAATTTCTGCATCGGACCGATGGCTTGGGCTGCGCCACCCGCCTTATAGGCTTCATAGGCGGCGATATAGGCTGTCTTGTCAGCATCGTCAGTTGCGGCTGGTGCTGCATTGGGGTCGCCGCCGGTGGTTGAGGGTGCACCACTGTCAGGCTGACCATTGGGGGCAGGGCTGGCTGGGGCGGCTGCCGCTTGCAGTTTTTTCACATCATCCTGGGTTTGTGCCAGACGCTGATCGAAGTCGGTAAAGCGGTTTTTGCTGTCTTTTTGCAGTTGATCGATGTCGTTGTCATGGTTTTCGACTTTGCCGCGCAGGATGCGCACTTCGTCCTGCAGCTGTTGTACGGCTTGCGTGAGTTGCCACAGTTGCGATGTCGGCGCACTGCTGTCTGTGCTGGTGCCGGCTGAGGGGTTGGAGAGTGGGCGCGACTCGACCGGAACGGCATGACTGACCGTTGTGGTAGCTAGCAGGGCTGTGGCGAGCAGCGGGAAGGCGATACGACTCGGCAGAGAGGAAGAAACGGTTTTCATCAGGTTTGTCTCGTATTTTATCTGGTAGTTAAGGGCATCCGGCAATCATGCTGCTGGCAGCGAGCATCTTTGTGCGGTTTGATCGTCATGCAGTCGGGTGTGACGTGTTGCATGCACATGCCGACCATCGCGGGTCAAACCGAGACTCAATCATGTCCTGTACATCTCCGGTGACGTGAGAAACAGGCCCGATACGCATGATCACGACTTAACGTTACAGAATCTTGGGTGTGAGGGCAATACCCTGCAATGCGTGCCATGATAGCGTGGAATAATGTTGCATGACGTTGATGAAACGTAGCTTTTTTTCAAAAGAATCCACCCGGCAGCGGGTGGATTCCAAGAGATAGTCCTACGCTTGGTGTGATCAGATCTGCACCATATGTCCTTCCAGCGGGGCGACAAAGTCTTCGGCTTTGAGTCCAGCCCGAGCCATGGCATCGGCCAGATCCAGCAGCGGTTGATGAATGGCTTCGTCGGTGAGCTGATAGGTCCGGTGATGGATTGCCAGTGAGCAGGTGGCGTGCAGATCCAGATGAGCCTGTACGGCATCGGCGGGATTCATGTGCATGGCGCGCATGACACCGCGTGGCTCATAGGCACCGATTGGCAGCAATGCCAGACGCGGCGCGCCCAGTCGGGTATAGACGTCCTTGAAGTGATCGGCATAGCCGGTATCACCGCCAAAGTAGAAGTGATCGTCTGCAGTGTGCACCGAGAGACCACCCCAGAGTGCCATATTGTTGTCCTTGATCCCGCGACCGGAGAAATGCTGGGCGGGGGAGAAGGTGATCGTGAGGCGGTCATCCTTGTGAAACGGAATGGATTGCCACCAGTCGAGTTCGATCACGTGCATATCCGATGGCAGATACTGACTATTGACCAGACCGGCATAGATCGGCATGCGGTCACGCTGATAGAGCCAGTTGAGCGAGGCCAGATCCATATGGTCATAGTGGTTATGACTGAGCAGGATGGCATCAATCCGCGGCAGGTCGGCAAGGGCAATCCCGGCTGGGCGTACGCGACGCGGGCCGGCAAAAGGCACGAAACTGGTGCGCATGGCCCAGACCGGGTCGGTCAGGAAATGATATGGACCGATCTGCACGAGGACCGTCGAATGGCCGACAAACCAGGCCTGCCAGTCGGACAGGTCGGCGTCGGGACGGGCGACAGGCAGTGCGTGATAGGGGATGTTTTCTTCCCAGATCGGCCATGGGGCTTTCTGACGGTTGAGCAGCCACTCAAGGACCGTGATCTCGCGGTCCGGCACTTTACTGATATTGCGGAAGCGGGTACGCGTGGCATGCGGCACATCGGGATAGTCGAATGTCGGCACAAACCAGCCTTCGCCCATACTGAGCTGCGTTTTGAGGACGCGGGTGTCTTGATGTTCCTGTTCGGGCACATGATGGCGGGTGATCAGGCTTTTAATCGGGTGTTGCATGATGACGGATTTATTCATGTTGATTGGATCACATGGACAGCATGGGTGCTGCCGAGCATAGCCAAAGTTTGTGAATGTTTAATCAAACTTTAACCGTATTTTTAAAAATGTCCACGGACCAGCAGGAGCGCGGGTTCAATCGCTTTGCTTGAGGGTGCGATCTATGTCGCGGTGAGGCTTGCGCCACAGTTTTAAAGATGCAGGGTCATGGATGATATCCTGTCTTGAACCGTTCATGAGTGATTCTCAGGCACTTGAGCGGTAGAGTCAGTAAAATGGCTTGCAAAGATGAGCAGTTCTACTATACTTGATCCCGCAATGGTAGCCCTGCTGGTTACTTCGCAATGTCTCTTTGTGAACCCCGCCAGGACCGGAAGGTAGCAACGGTAGCAACGGATGATGTGTGCCGAAGCCCTGCTAGTGGGGCTACCACCAGATTCCCGCCTGATGCAGTCTATAGACGCATCAACGAAGATATGAAAAGCCGCTGGTGTATAGCTCACCGCGGCTTTTTTATTTTCTTTTTGTATCTGCGAGTCCCGAAAACACGCATCCCGCCATGGCGGCGGGATGTGTAGGTGCTTGCTTATTTTTAATGAACTGCGCCGTCAGGGCTGCTGCGCTTGCGTGCTGGTTGGTGCAGTTTGGGCTACGGCGCTTTGAGTGGGCGTCGAGGGTTGGCTTGTGGGTGCAGTCTTGCCCAAGACCAGCGTCAGCATCTGATCGGGATGGACATAAGTGCCAAATGCCGCTCGGGCACTGTCTGGTGTGACGGCTTCGATCTGCTTGGGGTAGTCGGCCATATAGGTCAGCGGCAGATGGTAGAAGGCCATGTTGGCGATGCGTCCGGCAATGGTGCTATTGCCGCTGAGGGAAAGCGGATAGCTATTGAGTAGGCCGGTTTTGGCTTCATCGAAGGTGCGCTGATCTGTACCCTGATGCAGATAGTCGGTCAAGACCTGCCGGGCGACGTGCAGGCTCTCGTCGGTTTTTTCACTGCGGGTTGAATAGCTGATGATAAAAGGACCATTGCTCTGCAGCGGACTGAATGCGCTATAGGCACCATAAGTCAGTCCGCGCTTCTCGCGTAGCTCTTTCATCAGCATTGCACTGAAATTACCCCCACCAAAAATCTCATTGGCGACGGTGAGCGCGGGCAGGTCAGGATTGTCCCGACGCACGCCGATCTCACCCATGATGACGTGGGTCTGCGTGGAGTCAAACGGAATAAAGGCATTCTGTGCCGTAAAGGCGGCAGGCGCGGGCAAAGGTTTGGCTGCGTGTCCTTGCGGCAGGGATTGGCTGATGCGTTCAGCCAGTGCCTTGGCATTGTCTAACGAGAGTTGACCGACGATGGCGATGGTCAGATTATGCGCGACGAGATAATTGTCTTTAAAGCGCTTGAGGTCGGCTGGCTTGATGCGGTTCAGGCTCTCCGGGGTCCCAGTGGTCGGTTCGGCATAGGGGTGCTGACCGTAGAGTTTTTCCATGAAGCGAATACTGGCCATGGTGCCCGGCGACTCTTTTTGCTGCTCCAGCCCCAGACGGTTTTGCTGCAGGATGCGGTCAAAGCTGTTCTGTGGGAACTGCGCATCTTTGAGCAGGGACAGTAGCTGATCGACACCCGGATTCATCAGTGTCGGATCGGTCAGGCTACGCATGCTGACGACGAACATGTCGCGCGTGGCGCTGGCGCTGTAGTCGATGCCGAGACGCTCAAAGTTGGCGGCGATCTGGTCGGTATTCTGAGTGGTGGTGCCTTCGTCGAGCAGTTGCGCGGTCAGGGTTGCGAGGCCGTATTGTCCTGCGGAGAGTTCACCATCGCGTGCTGAACCGGCATCAAATACCAGTCGCAGGTCAATGATCGGCAGCTCTGGTGCCTCTACAAAGAGTACGCGAGTACCTGTCGTTGTGGTGAATGCCTGTACTTGCGGCGTCTTGAGTGCGGCGGTTGAAGCGGCATTCTTGAGGCTGTCCAGATGAGGGAGTGCGGTGATCTCGGCACTCGACGGTGTGGTACTGGCATGAGTTTCTGCATGGCTGGGCAGTGCGATCAGGCTGATGTTCGTTGCGATGGCTAGATGCGCGAAAGACCGGAATGTCAAAGAGGGATTACGCATTATTTGGCCTCCTTGGTCGTCGATGATGCTGCTACATGCGAAACAGCCGGAGTTTTGGCGGCAGAAATGGGTTTGGTCGGGTCCGGTACCGCATTTGGATTGGTCGCTTTAGGCAGTGGCTCCAGATACAGTGTAGACAGGCTGTCGGAGGTCAGGTATTGCTTGACCGTATCTTGGACGGTTTGGGTAGACAGCGCGTTGTATTGGTTTTCCAGATCATCCATCACGGTATAGCTGAGGCCGGAGACTTCCAGTGCGCCGATCATCTGAGCCTGACCTGAGATGCTGTCCTGATTATAGATGAGCTGTGCGCGTTGATTGACTTTGACGCGATTGAGTTCGTCAGCCGTGATCGGATCGTGTTTCAGATGCTCGATCTCATCCAGCAGCGCGCTTTTGACTTCGGCCAATGTGTGTCCCTGAGTGGGTACCGCGCTGATCGTGAACAGTGCGCCGCCGCGTTCAAACGGCTCATAGCTTGCACTGACCCCTGCCAGTAGGCGCTTTTCGCGGACCAGATGTTTTTCTAGGCGTGCGGACAGTCCGCCATCCAGAATTTCGCTGGCGAGATTCAGGGCATAGGCATCCTGTGGCTTGGGCGCGGTGGACAGTGACGGTACGTTCCAGGCCATGATCAGCGTCGGGACTTGCACCGCCATATGCAGGTTCATACTGCGCTCGCCGCTATGCAGGAACTCATCGACATCAGGACGCGTCGGCACTGCACGTTTGGGGATCTGGGCGAAGTAGCGCTTGATCTCAGGCAGTGCAGCATCCGGTGTGGTATCGCCGACGATGACCAGCACCGCGTTATTCGGGGTATACCAAGTCTGATACCAGCGCTTGAGGGCATCGAGCTTGAGGTTTTGCAGATTCTTCATGTGACCGATGACGGGCAGGCGCAAGGGGCTGGTCGGGTAGGCCATGGCAAGGAAGCGTTCAAAGGCCAGCGCTTTGGGATTGTCATCCGTGCGCATGCGGCGCTCTTCCATGATGACTTGCATCTCGGGTTTGAAGTCTTCTTCGCGCAGCTTGAGGTTCTGCATGCGGTCGGCTTCCATTTCCAGCGCAAGCGCTAGGCGGTTGGCTGGATAGAGCTGATAGTAGCCGGTGTAGTTGGCGGTCGTGAAGGCGTTGTTGCTGCCGCCAAAGCGCGTGTTGATGCGCGAGTATTCGTCGTTAGGGATCAGGGTGGTGCCTTTGAACATCATATGTTCAAGCGCATGGGAGAGGCCAGTCTCATCCGATGTTTCGTCTGTAGAGCCGACTTTGTACCAGACCTGCGTCATCACGACCGGCGTGCGGTGGTCTTCGCGGATGATGACTTTTAGGCCATTGTCGAGTGTGGTTTCAAAGGTTTTGGCTTTGCTGGTCGTGCTTGGCGTTGCTGTGGCAACCGGACTGTCCGGCGTGGTCGTGGCATGCAGCGGGCTATTTGCGATGGCGATCAGCAGTGTCAGTGTCAGTGGTCGTATGCGGAGGCGCGAAATCGGAGAGAACAAATCGGGGGCATCCATAGTCGATAGTCGTCACGGGTCTATATGTACAGATCAAGAGATACAGATCAAGGAAAGAAAGCGTGCCTGAGATGAGAGGGGCACGATCCTTCAGGGATGGCCGTCATCTCGGGTGTGTGTTTTATAGCATAATTTCATGGTCAGACTGGCATGCGGGGCGCTGTATCCTGCGGATTTATGGTCAATTTATGTTGTAATGTGGTAATGGTACCCTCACCTGTGTACACCCGAACTGGTCTGGAGGCACCGGACGGGAAGCATGAGCAATTTTTCGATACGCATGCTAGAATTTGCCGCTTGCGGCGCTGACGCAACAAATTGCCATGGATTAAAGGGGCGACGTAGTGCTATGGTGCGTCCATGTCTAGCATACGCTTGCCTCCTGTATCTTGAGTCGCATTTTTCTTCCACTGATCACGACCCACCTATTTAAAGCTATCCTATGAGTGACAATAAGCCGAGTCAGGTTTCCCAGTATTCTGGATTGAATGCCCCGTTGATTTTTCCTGAACCGGCTGCTGCGCCCGTACCTGCAGTGAGCCCTGTAGCACGTGTCGTCCCTGTGACGCCGCCTGCACCGCTACCTGTGCCGGTGACACCGACCGTTGTGGCTCAGGCTGAGCCGGAGATGGATTCAGGCGAGGAGTCGGGTGGGGGGTTCTTTAGTCGGATGAAGCAGGGCTTGACCAAGACGCGTCGCGGATTCTCCGAAGGCATGGTCAACCTCCTCATCGGTGGCAAGGAAATCGATGATGAGCTGCTGGAAGAAATTGAAACACAGTTACTCGTGGCCGACATCGGCATGGATGCAACCCGCACCATCATTCAGAATCTGACTGAGCGTACCGAGCGTCGCGAGCTGATCTATGCCAATGCCTTATATAAGGCGCTGCAGGAAGAGCTGGTCAAGGTGCTGGCACCGCGTGTCAAGCCAATGCATATCGATCCGAACAAACGTCCTTATGTGATCCTCATGGTCGGCGTCAATGGTGTGGGCAAAACCACGACCATTGGTAAACTGGCCAAACGTCTGCAGGGTGAAGGCAAAAAAGTCATGCTGGCTGCCGGTGATACTTTCCGGGCGGCAGCGACCGAGCAACTGCAGGTCTGGGGCGAGCGCAATGATATCAGCGTTGTGGCGCAGGGCCATGGCTCGGACAGCGCATCGGTGGTGTTTGATGCGTTTGAGAGTGCGCGGGCCAAAGGCATCGATGTGTTGATCGCAGATACTGCCGGTCGCCTGCATACCAAAAGCAATCTGATGGAAGAGCTGAAAAAGATCAAACGCGTCATGCAGCGTATCGACGGTACGGCACCGCATGAGATCATGCTGGTCGTCGATGCCGGAACCGGACAGAATGCCATTAATCAGGTGCAGGAGTTTGACAGTGCCGTGGGCCTGACGGGCCTCACCATCACCAAACTTGATGGCACGGCCAAAGGTGGCGTGCTGTTTAATATTGCCAGTCGCAGTCATGTGCCTATTCGCTTTATCGGGGTCGGAGAGAAGATCGATGATCTGCGTCCGTTTGAAGCCAAGGATTTTGTCGCGGCGATTTTTCAGAATGACGAGTCATGATCTGCACCCGTGTGGATATGGCTGCATGATCGGCAATGATGGCAGGCTTGGGGAAATGCCTGCTTGCTGCTAGTATGAGGCGGCCTGAGATGAGTCGGTATGGGCTGTCGCTAGAGGCGAAATTTTTAATTATCTACAGGAGCCAATGCTTGATGCTTCGTCAAATCGCAAAAATCAGTGCATGCGTTGCAGCCATGACCACCGCAGGTCTGGCATGGGCGGATGCCACCATCACGGTACCTGAGAATGTTATCGTACTCGGCGTGGATGGGCAGGAAACCGGTAATACTGGTCTTTTTGCGCAGCGAAAAACGGTTTATCACGTTGCTCCAGGCGAGCATGCGATCACCGCGCGCTATGATCGGGTTTTTAGCCTGTCCTCGGGTGATGATGATATTGTCCGTTCTGCAGGGGTCACGATTCGGGCTGTCTTTGCCGATCAGACTAACTATAAGCTAGACTGGAAGAATGCGCCGGATGAGCATGAGGCGGCGGTCAAGTATGCACATCGACCGACCCTGATGGTGACCGATGAGCATGGCAAGCCGTTGGCGGCTCAGCAGGGCATTGCTCGCCAAAGCACGTCGCTGCTGGGCAGTGTCATGCAGGGTATCTCTGTGGGCGATAATAACGGCACGACACTGGATCGACTACAAGCACTCTGGGGGCAGGCGACCACTGACCAGCGTCAGCGTTTCCTGAACTGGATCCAGCAATCTCAGTCAGGCAGTGCACCCTCTGCAGCGCCAGCGACGCCAGCGACGCAGGATACCGTCAAACCGAAATCCAATATGCGTCCGATCACTGCACCTGCACAGTAATGGTGCGATACCCGCAATAATCGTCATATTGATCTGACAAAGCCTCTCTTGTAGAGGCTTTGCTGTTGGTGAGTATGTCTTTTTACACATTTCTTAAGCCTCGATCTGGTGAATCATCCCGTCATTGCCCAAGCGGGCAGGGGCGGAAAAGTGATCGATTCGCATAATAATTGACCAATTGAAAAGTAATAATAATGTCAACTTCATCAACATTTGAATCACATTTGGGTTGGATTTGCACAAAAATTTACCTGAAAAAGTTGCAAATCAGAAAATCAGTTTTCTTTTTTTAATAAAAATATGAAAAATGCCGTCGTGTTGGGCTTTTCGGCGCTGATCTGAATTCTGGACTGTTTTTTAAGAGAAAAATTGTAATCAAACGGTCATAATTAGGCTTTAAAAAGGGGCTGCTGATGCAACGAAATGGTGCGCTCACTGTCGACGGTGTTGCTATTTCGATGTGTTTGTGTATTATTGGGGGCGGGAATGAGATAATTGTAAAAAATTCCTCCAAAATGTAACAAAATTTTTTAAATGTAACCGATCTGTCATAATTTATTGTGATACTTAGCGGCAGCTGAGCTAAATTGAT
>JASLEL010000199.1 GCA_030151145.1 Aquirhabdus sp.
GTCCAGTGCCGTATCATGATTTGATCCAGTCGCTGGATAGGTTTTTCGATCTGAATCTGAGGGGCAAGCACGGCAAAGCTTGTCAGATCATCCACCATCAAACTGACATCCATGGCATAGTCAGAGGCCAACTGGCGTGCCAGACGCCAGCAAACGCCGATGTCGCCGTAGTTATCAATGATGTTGCAAAAAATCGCGCAGCGGATGGCCGTGCTCCTGTCAGATGGTCGCGATCAGTCGGAGCGCTGGGCCAGCCAGTCTGCGAGCACGGGCCAGAACTCCTGTGAGGCCGCTTCACTGGCAATCATGCTGACATGGCCGCCGGGCAGCGTGACAAACGTGGTATCTGTCGTGCCGACCAGCTCAGGCAGCGGACGTACCGCATCCACGGTGACCATGCCATCGGAGCGACCACCGCCCGCCAGCAGAGAGGCGTGAATGTCTTTAAGGTAGACGGGATTGCCGCCGATCTTGAATTCGCCATGGGCCAGACCATTGTCCATCCAAACCTTGATCAGCATGTCGCGATTAATACCGCCGGGATAGTCGACCATGTGATTGAGGAACGCGCCATGGGTCGCATGACTGATGACAGCTTTGCGGTTATCCAGTTGGCGCAGCATGGAGAGGTGACCTTTAAAGGTGCCTTTGAGATCCAAAAGCTTAAAGCCGAGCGCATTGCTCCATCCATACGAATGCAAGAGACCAGCAGGCAACCTGCGCGGATGCAGGCCAGTGTGTTTCTCAAGCCAGTCCATGCTCTGACCGACACGCTTGTATTGGGCACCGATGGCGCCTGAACGATGGGCATAGACGGGTGTGCCGAGGACGATCAGGTTTTTGATATCCGGATCTTTGGTTGCGGCGCAGTACAGCAGGGTAAATACACCAGACATGCTCCAGCTATGCAATGACAGCTCCTGCTGACCACTGTGGCTGCGCACTTGTGACAAGAGTTTAGGCATGAATTTCAGGACGTATTCTTCGAAGTTATAGCGGGTCTGGGCGCGGGATGGCTTACCCCAATCCAACAGATAGACTGCGAAGCCCTGCTGCAAGAGGAAACGGATCAGCGAGCGCTCTTCAAACAGATCATAGATCAGCATATTGATGGCGAGTGGCGGTACGATCACCAGCGGTACGCGATGTTTAGTCGGATAGCCGGGCAGTGGCGGGTAGTAGCGTAGCTTGACCATGCCTTGGGTCTGTACGTCGTCGGACAGCACTTCAAATGGCGTCTTGCCGGCCTGCACCAGACTGTCGCTGTGCAGCAGGCGGTCACGCAGGTTGATGTATCTGGCCGAACGGGTCAGGTGTTTGAGTTTTTGCAGTGGCATTAAAGCGGATTTAATGTCAGCAGGCATGGACAAGCTCCAAAAAAGCAAATGAATACATAAAAAACAGTCAATCTGACCCACCGTAGTCTACTCATCTTGCGTGATCGCAGGTGAAAAGAGCGTGACGATACCGTCACTCGTCCAGTGTCGTTGTCGTGTGGTGGTCAGCGGTGGGCGATTGTAGCAGGGCTTGGCTCGGCTTGAAGAGGACTTCCGTGCCAGATTGTGTGGATGATTTGGGTCAATCGGTGAGAGGCGATCATGATGAGCATGTGCAGGCCATGTAGGCAGGATTTTCCTTGACGTGGCAGGGTCAGGCTCTCAGAATATTTGTTTCGCGAATGATATGAAATTCTTTTTCAAGATAATGTTTTTTGAGGCAATGATATGAACGACTCCACCTCCCGGTCTGATCTGGCAACTGTACTTGATGCAGAAGAGCAGCTTGCGTTTGATACGCTGGCAGTCCGTGCCGGTCATATGATGACGCATGAGGCGGAGCATAGCGAACCGATTTTTCTCACCTCCTCCTTTGTGTACAAAAGTGCGGCGGAAGCGGCGCGTGTCTTTAGTGGCGAGCAGAACGGCAATATCTATTCGCGCTTTACCAATCCGACCGTGCGTATCTTTGAGCAGCGTCTGGCGGCACTGGAGGGCGGTGAGCGTTGTGTCGCGACGTCATCCGGTATGGCGGCGATCCTGTCCGTGTGTCTGGCTTACTTGGCTGCGGGCGACCATGTGGTGTGTTCGCGCGCGGTGTTTGGCACCACGACGGTGCTGTTTGAAAAGTATATGAAGAAGTTCGGCGTAGAGACGACCTTTGTCGACCTGACGGATCTGGATCAGTGGCGTGCGGCAGTCAAGCTCGGCAAGACCAAGCTGTTCTTCTGCGAGACGCCGAGCAACCCGCTGTCGCAGATTGCCGATATTGCAGGTTTAGCTGAGATTGCGCATCAGGATCAGGCCTTGCTGGTGGTGGATAACTGTTTCTGCACACCAGCGTTGCAAAAGCCTTTGGCGTTGGGTGCGGATCTGGTGGTGCATTCAGCGACCAAGTATCTGGATGGTCAAGGGCGTGCTTTGGGTGGTGCGGTGGTGGGCAATGCCAAACTGCTTGAAGAGGTCTTTGGCGTGACGCGTTCCTTGGGGCCGTCCATGAGTCCGTTTAATGCATGGATCTTCCTAAAGGGCCTAGAAACTCTACGTCTGCGCATGGAGGCACACTCCGCCAGCGCACTGACGCTGGCCCAATGGCTGAGCAAGCATCCGGCGGTCAAGCAGATCTATTATAGTGGTCTTGAGACCCATCCGGGCCATGCGCTGGCCAAGCGCCAGCAACGTGCTTTTGGCGGGATTCTGTCGTTTGAGGTGAAAGGTGATACGCCTGAAGCCAGTCGTGCCGCCGCATGGCAAGTAATTGATGCCACACGTGTCCTGTCGATCACAGGTAATCTTGGCGATACCAAGACCACGATTACGCATCCGGCCACTACGACGCATGGTCGTCTGTCACCTGAGGCGAAAGCGGCAGCTGGTGTGACTGAAGGTTTGATCCGTATCGCGGTTGGTCTTGAGGACATTGAGGATATCAAGACTGATCTGGCACGTGGACTGGATCAACTGATTGGCTAACAGCCTCTTTTAATCATTAAAGTCTAGTCGATGACCCGAAATCTTCATGCAGGATTTCGGGTTTTTTATTGCCATGTTTGTCAGAGATGACAATCCGATGAATTTGTCGTTTGAAGCAGCGTGTCAACTTGACAATGCCGCTAGTCTTTTTATACAGTCAAAGCACATCGATAGACGATGTCGCCCCAATCTACGCCAAGGAGCTTGCGCGTGAATACAGTTAAACATACCTCTACCAACGCGGTTGGTACGAGTACGTCATCATCAGATGACCGCTTCGATTTTCTGGTCTTTATCGGTCGTTTTCAGCCCTTTCATCGTGGGCATGTTGCCATCATACAGCATGCACTGGCGCACAGTCGTGCCGTGATCGTCCTGATTGGCTCAGCCCATCAGCCGCGCAGTACGCGTAATGCCTTTAGCTTTGATGAGCGTTGTCAGATGATTCTGGAAGCGTTCTCTGCGGATGAGGCTGCACGTATCTATTGTCTGCCGCTGAATGACAGTCTGTATAACGATACCCGTTGGGTGCAGCAAGTACAGCAATTGGTGCAGTCCGTCGCCGATAACCACTCTGCCAAAATCGGACTGATTGGCCACAGCAAGGACAAGACATCCTATTATCTGTCGTTGTTCCCACAGTGGACATCGGTGAATGTCGATAACTATCAGGGCATTTCGGCCACACCGATCCGCGAGAGCTATTTGCTCGGTGCCATGCCGCAGCCTGACAGGGTGCCCGAGAGTACGTCACGGTATCTACAGGCGTTCAAACAGACGGATGCCTATCGCGCCCTGCAGGAAGAAGCTTGGTTTATTGACACTTATCGCAAGCAATGGGAGCGCTCTCCGTATCCGCCGGTATTTGTGACCGTGGATGCGGTGGTGGTGCAGTCGGGTCATATTCTCCTGGTTGAGCGTAAGGCCATGCCGGGGCGTGGTCTGTGGGCGCTACCGGGTGGCTTTATCGGTGAGCGGGAGACGCTGATTGATGCCTGTGTGCGTGAGTTGCGTGAGGAAACCCGGCTTAAAGTGCCAGATCCGGTCCTGCGCGGATCTTTACGGGGTGAGCGCAGTTTTGATGATCCATACCGTTCGGCTCGTGGACGTACCATCACCCATGCGTTTTATTTTGCGCTCAAGAATGACCCAGCAGGCTTGCCGAAAGTGAAAGGCGGTGATGATGCCAAGCATGCCTTTTGGGTCCCCTTGGTCGGGGTCCGGCCTGAGATGATGTATGAAGATCATTATGCGATCATTCATGCCATGCTGGGTCTGTGATACGCAGGATTTGTTTAAGATTTTTTTGATGTGAATTGGCTGGATAAGCCGCATACCCGGTCTGCCGATAGACGGTGGACTTCCCCTAACGCCTCAGAGGAGTTCTGATATGGCACTGATGAACGAGGGTCTCTTGACCAGTCGTCTGACCAATCTGGTCTTAAACAGCGACAGCTATAAATTTTCGCACTGGAAACAATATCCGCCTGAGACGCGCTATATCTCGAGTTATATCGAGCCGCGTGGGGGTGAGTTTGATGAGGTGCTGTTTTTTGGTCTGCAGGCGTTCTTGCTGGAGTATCTGAGCAAGCCCATGACCAGTGATGACGTGGCTGAAGCTGCGGTATTGCTTGCCGCACATGGTGTACCCTTTCACCATGATGGCTGGCAATACATCATCGATCAGCATGGCGGTTATCTGCCGGTTGCGATTGAGGCCGTGCGTGAGGGTACTGTGCTGCCATGCAAGCAGGCTGTCGTGCAGATCGTCAATACCGATCCGGCCTGCTATTGGCTCACCAGTTTTCTTGAGACGTCGCTCTTGCGTGCAGTGTGGTACCCCTCGACTGTGGCAAGCCTCAGCTATGCCTGCCGTCAGATCATCCGTCGGGCAATGGAGAAGACGAGCGATTCGCTGGAGGGCCTGCCGTTCAAATTACATGACTTCGGTGCGCGTGGGGTATCGAGTCTTGAGAGCGCGGCACTGGGCGGCGTTGGTCACTTGGTCAACTTCATGGGTACGGATACGGTGAGCGCACTGATTGCAGCTTCGCGCTGGTATGGCATGACCGCGACCAAGGATATTGCGGGATTTTCGATCCCGGCGGCTGAGCACAGTACGATTACGTCGTGGGGTCGCGAAGGCGAGGTCGATGCCTATCGCAATATGCTGCAGCAGTTTGGTGGCGCGGGCAAGATTGTAGCTGTGGTGAGTGATAGTTATGATCTGTGGCATGCCATCGATCAGCTCTGGGGCGGTGAGCTACGTGAAGAAGTACGCACACAGGGCGGTGTACTGGTCATCCGTCCTGACAGTGGCGATCCGGTGAAGGTCGTGCGCGAAGCGCTGGAGCGGCTCGAAGTGCGCTTTGGTAGCCGCCTGAATAGCAAAGGCTATAAAGTACTGCCGGACTATGTGCGCTTGATTCAGGGTGATGGTATCAATACCGTGAGTCTGCAAAAGATACTGGATGCGATTATGGCTGCAGGCTTTAGCGCCGATAATGTCGCGTTTGGCATGGGGGGCGGGCTTTTGCAGCAGGTCAATCGCGATACTTTGGGCTGGGCAATGAAAGCCAGCGCAGCAGATGTCGCTGGCGTCTGGCGTGATGTCTACAAAGATCCGATCACCAGTCGTGCCAAACGCAGTAAGCGCGGCCGTCTGGCGTTGGTCCAGTCGCAAGGTCAGTATGAGACCATTCGTCTGGGAGAGTTGAATGGACGTGCTAATTTACTGGAGCCTGTTTATCTGAACGGCCAGCTCTTGCGTCAGGATACCTTGGGTGATATTCGCCGTCGTTCCGGCTGGTGAGGAATGGCGGATGGTTTGAAGTGCTGATATTCATGCACATCAATATGCACATGAGTGCATAATGTCAGCATTATCATAAAATCTTGCGAGATTTTGTGTGTTTGTGATCGGCTAGGCGTGAAGCGCAGTATAATCTGCGCTTCTTCGTTTGATTTTTGCACCTTTGCTGCCGTATATGGCTTAGGATTGACAAGTGCAATGAGGATCGTGGGCTGTGCGTAAGCTGGCCTGCGGATGTGAGAGTGAATGGACCATTTAGGTCTGATGAGTGAGAAAAGGATCAAGTCATGAATATCAATATGCTGATGCAGCAAGCGCAGCGCATGCAAAAGGAAGTTGAAGCCAAGGTCAAGAAAACCAAAGAAGAGCTGGCACGCACCGAAGTGCATGCTGAAGCTGGTGGTGGTCTGGTCAAGGTGACGATGTCTGCCCGTTTTGTCGTGAAGCGTATCCAGATTGATCCTGAATTGCTGAAAGATGATCCTGAGATGATTGAGGACCTGATCGCTGCTGCGATCAATGATGGTGTGCGTCAGGCGGAGCAGATTTCTGATGAAAAAATGAATGCGACGACTGCAGGTTCCGGATTACCACCTGGATTGGGTGGGTTG
>JASLEL010000217.1 GCA_030151145.1 Aquirhabdus sp.
CGAAGATGGCCGAGATGAGACGCATGGAGCCGCGTTTGCTGGAGGTGACCTGACAGTAGCCGGCTTCTTCGGTATGACCGGTCTTCAGACCGTCGACGCTTGGGTCGGTGAAGAGCAGGGCATTGCGGTTGCCTTGCTTGATATTGTTATAGGTAAACCACTTCTCGGAGTAGATCGGATAGTATTTGGCGCTGTCTTTGATGATCGCGCGCGCCAGAATGGCCGAATCCAGTGCGGAGGAGTAGTGACCATCCATCGGCAGGCCGGTGGCATTCAGGTAATGGGTGTGGACCATACCCAGACGCTTGGCTTCACTGTTCATGATCTCGGCAAAGGCACCTTCGTTGCCGGCGATATGTTCGGCCATGGCTTTGGAGGCATCGTTACCGGATTGAATCACGATCCCGCGCAGCATATCGAGTACGCTTGCCGAGCTATTCAGTGGCACATACATACAGGAGTCGCCACCGCTACCACCTTTACACCATGCGGATTCGTTCATGCGCACTTGGTCGGTTTCTTTGAGGCGACCGGACAGCAGGCTTTGCTCGACGATATAACTGGTCATCATCTTGGTCAGTGATGCGGGAGGCAGTTGCACATCCGGGTTGGATGCAGCCAAGACCTGGCCTGAGTCAAAATCGACCAGTACATAGGACTTGTTGTCCAGTGCAGGTGGCGAAGGCACTACAGATACGGCAGATGCCGCAGTGGACCATCCGATGACGGCAGCGGTAAGAAAAACGGAAAAACGGGTCATTGCAGGCCAACTCCAGCGGGGTGACGTAGACAGGGTTCAAACCAGTGTGGTCAAAATAAGATTTTTATAAGGCAGCAGTCCTGAGCCAGATTGCTGAAACCTGATGGATTTTAACAGAGTCTTATCATGACCTCTAGCTTGTTACATGCTACAGGAATTTGTGTTATTCCCGTGCTATTTCTGACGGACAAAAATAGCGTCTTGGAATCAATGAATAAGGATCTTAGCTGTTGATAAATTAACCATTTTTGCCAGCCCTGTAGAACAAAACTCCTAATAAATCTTTGCAAGATCGGCGCAAAGGTGGTGTGTTTTTGTGCATTGGGCGCTGAAGTTGGGCTTGGAGAGGCTGCGCCGTGTATGGATCATGCCGCGATGCATAAAAAAACCCGCCGAGTGGCGGGCTTTGATGTGCGGTGAGCGGCTGATGATCAGGCGACTTGCACGGGAATGATGTTGGCGGTTTGCTTGACGGTATTGTCTTCGTTGCAATACACCAGTTGTGGTTTGAAGCCTGCCAGCTCTTTGGCGTCATACTGGGCATAGGCCGCGATGATGACGATATCGCCGACACTGGCGCGGTGAGCGGCTGCACCATTGACTGAAATGATGCCTGAGCCTTCTTCGCCACGGATTGCGTAGGTGGTGAAGCGTTCGCCGTTGGTGACATTGTAAATCTGGATCTGTTCGTATTCCAAGATGCCTGCCAAATCCAGAAGATCACCGTCAATTGCGCAGGAACCTTCGTAATGCAGTTCGGCGTGCGTGACATGGGCCCGATGGATTTTACATTTAAGCATGGTGGTTTGCATGGGTGGTCTCCGTGCTGGTAGTCCAAACAGCCAACCGGATGCCTGAAACAACATAGGCAGAATGGGTGGCTGCGATGGCATTTTGCCGCGTAGTATCGTCTAGCACAACACTTTCTTGATAAATATTGCGACAAAACATAATGAATCAAGCCATCAATCGGTCAGGATTGGTATTACTTTTGTGGCTTGAAACCATTCAACTGGTTCATGGCCTTGGCAAAATCACCTTGCACGATGGCGGGTGTCAGGCGTAGGGCCTCATGGATGGCATCATCAATCAGAGCCTGTTCCGCTTGAGGTGCGCGACCGAGCACATGGCCGTGGACCTTGTCTTTATGCCCAGGATGCCCAATCCCGATCCGCAAGCGATGAAAATCGTTGCCGATATGCGGGGTAATATCGCGTAACCCGTTATGTCCACCATGTCCGCCGCCGGTTTTGAGACGGATAGCACCTGAGGGCAGATCCAGCTCATCGTGGGCGATGAGGATGTGTGCGGGTAAAATCTGAAAAAATTTAGCCATCGGTACGACAGCGCGACCGGACAGATTCATGAATGTGTTCGGCAGCAGCAAGCGTACATCACGCCCGTCGATCTCACCGCGTCCGGTGCGTCCGGAAAAACGGCTTTCGAGCTTGAGCGTGATGTTAAAACGCTGGGCAATGGCTTCAACATACCAAAACCCAGCGTTATGGCGGGTCTGAGCATATTCTGCTCCTGGATTTCCCAGCCCTACGATGAGGGAGATGCCTGATGCGGACATAAAATCGCTCGCGGGTAGAGCAGATTACTCTGCGCTACCTTCGCCTTCTTCAGCCTTGTGATGGGTCTTTGGCTGATGGATGCTGGCGATTGGCAGGTTATGGCTGTCTTCGCCATGGCTCAGCTGAGTCAGCACTACGCCTTGCGGCAGTTTCAGGTCGGACAGATGCAGCACTTGATCCAGTGCCACGTCGATCAGGTCGACTTCGATGAACTCTGGCAGGTTGGCTGGCAGGGTGCGAACTTCGACTTCATTAACCTGAATGGCCAGTTGACCGCCTTGGGTCTTCACGCCAACCGCAGTTTCCTGGTTGATGTAGTGCAGCGGGACGCGCATGGTGATTTCATGGGTAGCGTCTACACGGACAAAGTCAGCGTGCATCGGTACGTTACGGGCTGGGTGACGTTGCAGCGCTTTCAGAACGACCTGTTCGGCTTTGCCGTCGACGTTCAGGGTCAGAACGTGCGAGTAGAATGCTTCGCTTTCCAGGGCTTTGACCAGTTCGTTAAAACGGATGCTGATGGATTGGGCTGCACCAGTACCACCGTAAACCACCGCTGGAACGAGGTTTTGGTGACGCAGGCGGCGGCTCGCACCCTTCCCTTGCAAGTCACGTGCTTGAGCGTTCAAGCTAAAATCGATATTGCTCATGATGTTTCCTAATTAAAACAAAAAAGTCCTTAACAGACTTTAGGTTAAGCCGGATTTGCGACCAATCCGGCAGTGTTAAGCGGGGAGACCCGCCTAATCGAGTTAGAAATCCGTGACTTAGGCCCCCGGATTTCTGAATTCTGATGTTTACAGCAGTTCAAACATCGCGCTGATGGATTCTTCGTTGTTGATCCGGCGGATGGTTTCAGCCAAGAGGCCAGCGACACTGATCTGACGCACTTTACTGCATTCGCGTGCAGCTTGGCTGAGTGGGATCGTGTCGGTGACGACGAGCTCATCAATCGACGAGGCGTTCAAATTCTCAATGGCAGGGCCAGACAGTACTGGGTGAGTACAGTAAGCGACAACGCTACGCGCACCATGTTCTTTCAGGGCTGCTGCTGCTTTACACAGGGTACCGGCGGTATCGACCATGTCGTCCACGATCACGCAGTCGCGACCGGAGACATCGCCGATGATGTGCATGACCTGCGCTTCGTTGGCACGCAGACGGCGCTTGTCGATGATGGCGAGTTCGGTATCGCCAAGCTGCTTGGCTACGGCGCGGGCGCGGACCACACCGCCGATATCGGGGGAGACCACGATCAGGTTGTTGTTCTGGCTGTGCTGTTTCTTCAGATCTAAGAGCAGGATCGGCGAGCCGTAGATGTTGTCTACTGGGATGTCAAAGAAACCCTGAATCTGGTCAGCGTGCAGATCCATGGTCAGAACGCGGTCAATGCCGACGATACCGAGCATGTCTGCGACGACTTTGGCGCTGATCGGCACACGGGCCGAACGTGGACGACGATCCTGACGGGCATAACCAAAATAAGGAATGACCGCAGTGATACGGCCGGCGCTCGAGCGACGCAGTGCATCGGCCATGACCATGATTTCCATCAGGTTGTCATTGGTCGGGGCGCAGGTGGGCTGCAGGATAAAGACGTCTTTACCGCGCACATTTTCGAGGATTTCGATCGCAACTTCACCATCCGAAAAACGGTTGACGGTCGCGGCACCCAAGGGGGCATGCAGATGACTGGAAACTTTCTGTGCCAGATCTGGATGAGCATTGCCAGTGAAAATGACGAGATTAGGCATGGCTCAATCCTTCATTGTGAACAGCAGTTTAAGAGATAACGATATACGAGAATATGGCAGGGGCGGCTGGACTCGAACCAACGGATGTCAGGATCAAAACCTGATGCCTTACCAACTTGGCGACGCCCCTATATAGCGGCGGCAACTATAGTGATTGCAAGTCAAATTGTCAAGAAAAATTTAAGTATTCAACGGTTTTTAACATACTTGTCATGAACCGCTGCTAGTCTCGACAGCTTTGTGCATTTCACCAGAAAATCTGTATAGTTACCGATTTGC
>JASLEL010000272.1 GCA_030151145.1 Aquirhabdus sp.
TCTGTCAATGACCTAATCCAAGTGTATTGGCGTTTGGCTAATTGACGGGTTGCATAGAGAGCACGCTCTTTAACACTATCAGGGACATTATCATCTAATCCCTCTAAATTCTTGTAATAATTAATAGATGTCTCGCTAAAATTTGTATTGAGTGCATCCAGATATTCCCACGCCTGTCGATATCCCACAGAGCGCATCGAGGGATGATCTCCGGTTAACGCATTTCGTTTGTATAAATTTTGTACTTCCGCCCAAAAACCGGCCTGCCACATCTGCGTGAGGCGCAAAGCGATACGCTCATGCAGCCAGGCACGATCTGGCACCAGCGCATAAATGCGATAGGCACCCGTCTGCAAATCCCCCGCATCCTTCGTCGGGGCCTGCTCATCATGGTAATCCGTGATTGCACGACCACTGGCACGATAGACCTCAAGTGCCCGCATAACCCGCTGGCGGTCACTCGGCAAAAATCGTGCCGCAGAGCGCGGATCAACCAATGCCAGCTGCTGATGTATCCAGTCCCAACCGTGCAGTTCACCCTCGCGCTGGATCTCGGCTCGAATCTCGGCATCCGCCGCCGGCATATCCGCCATCCCCGAAAACAAACTACGAAAATACAGCATGGTACCGCCGACCAAGAGCGGAATCTTGCCTCTGGCATAGATCTCATCCATGGTCCGCTTGGCATCCTCAACAAAGCTCGCCGCCGAGTAGACCTCTTCGGGCTCGATCAGATCGATCAGATGATGCGGATAGCGCTGTAGCTCAAGCGCCGAGGGCTTGGCGGTACCAATGTCCATCCCACGATAGACCAGTGCCGAATCCACCGAAATCAGCTCATATCGCCCCGTATCGTATAGCTCACAAGCCAGCGCCGTCTTGCCACTGGCCGTAGGTCCCATCAGGCAGATCGCAGGCTCTCGCCGCTCAGTCATCTTACTCTCCCCGGGCGAACAGCTTGTCTAGCTGTGACAATGGAAAGGCCCGCCACGTTGGCCGCCCATGATTACACTGACTGGCAAACGGCGTCTGCTCCATCTGACGGAGCAAGGCATTCATCTCGGCAATACTGAGCGCACGATGGGCACGAACCGCGCCATGGCAGGCCATGGTACTCAATATCTGGTCACGCGCGCGCAGTAGACCTTCCTGCACGCTATCCAGACTGCCCTGACCCGATCTTGCATCCACACGCCCACTCACCTGCTCCAAATCCAGATCCGAGAGCAACTGCTGCACGAGTGCAGTGATATTGCCACGCGCCAGCAGCGCGGGCACCGCCCGAACCACCACAGTCGTCTCTCCCTGACGATCAATCTCAAGTCCCAGCACAGCCAGACTCTCTTGCAGTGCCTCTGCTCTCAGCGCCTGCGCTTGGGTCACATCGACCAAGAGCGGCACTAGGAGCGGCTGCGTCTGCCACTGACCGCCCGCGCCCGTCTCCCAGACCTGCTTGAGCTGCTCAAGCAGTATGCGTTCATGCGCGGCATGCATATCCACCATGATCAGCCCTTCGCGGTTCTGCGCAAGGATATATACCCCATGCAGCTGCGCGAGTGCCAAACCCAGCGGATATTCATCCGACATGACTGGTGCCGGAATAGCGTTTGCCTGTGCGGTAGGTGCAAGGACCGGTTCCACTGCCGACTCCTCACGCAGCACCTGTAGGTACTGCGCCATGGCTGACTCAACCCCAGCCATCGGTCGCGCCGGTATGCCTGCGCCATATGCCGAAGCATATGAGGATGGGCTTGTCGGTTGAGCAGTATTCTGAGCATGACTTTGAGCAAAGCCTTGCTGATGCAGGCCAAGCGAGGACTGCTTGAGCTGATCCATGGTCGATAGACTGTCACGCTGCGCCGGATGCAAGGCATCTCCCAGCTCGGCGGGAGCAGTATGAAACTCGGACAAGACCGCCTTGGCATGATGACGCACAAACTCATGCACTTCGCGCTGCGCCACAAAGCGCACCTCATGCTTGGTCGGATGCACGTTGACATCCACCCGCGCCGGGTCCAGCTCAAGGAACAGGAGAAAGGCCGGATGCTTGTGACCATGCAGGATCGGCTCGTAGGCCATACGCAGCGCATGGCTGACTGTCTTGTCCTTAACCACCCGACCATTGACGTACAGGTACTGTAGATCAGCTTGCCCGCGTGCCTCAGCCGGATGTCCCAGCCAGCCCGCCAAACGCAAATCAAAGCTCTCGGCATCGATCCAGTGCGCTGTATCGGCAAAACGTGCGCCCAAAATCTTGCGCACACGCTGTAGACGCAATTCACCATGATCGGCACGCGGCAGGTCGAGTTTGACCTGATCCTGATGGATCAAAGTAAACGCCACATCAAAATGCACCAGCGCCATCCGCTTGATGACTTCTTCCAAATGATGGAATTCGGTTGCGATACTGCGCAGGAATTTACGCCGGGCTGGCACATTAAAAAAAAGATCCCGCACCACCAGACGCGTACCGCGGCTGTGGGCCACAGGCTTGGGCACGGGCAAATGCTGAATCAGGCTCCGGTCACCCACCGGCGGCGTATCGGGAGACAATGCAGACTCGAGCGACAGCGCATAGCCCACGCCATCATCCGTCTGGCTGCTAGACAGGCTAAAGCGCGAGATCGCCGCAATCGACGCCAGCGCCTCGCCGCGAAAGCCCAAGGTCGCGATCGCAGCCAACTCCTCAGCACTGGCGATCTTGCTAGTCGCATGCCGCAGCACTGCCAGCACCAGATCATCGGGATGAATGCCCTGACCATTATCCACGATCTCGATCAGCGACATGCCACCCTGCTGTACGCGTACCTCGATGCGTGTCGCCCCGGCATCCAGCGCATTCTCGACCAGCTCTTTGACCACCGATGCCGGGCGCTCCACGACCTCCCCAGCGGCAATCTGGTTCGCCAGTGCCGTGGACAACTGATGGATACGGGCAAGTTTAGGCGTCTGCTCATCAAACATGGCGGTCATCACACAAGGCTGGCTTTAAAGAAGCTGTCATTAAAGAAACGGTCATTAAAAATATCACTCAACATTCGCTCGCACGCACTCAATGTTCGACGACGTCAGACTGCAACCATTGCAACGCTGCACGGCCATGCGGCGTCAATGCCGTCAGACGCACGTGCCGCACCGCATCATCTGTCGCCCGGATTTCAAGCAGCCAGTCTGCAGCCGGGATCACAGGCTCACCCTTCTGCGGCCACTCGATCAGCATCAGCGCATCGACTTCCGCCACATAATCCCGGATCCCCATCAGCTCCAGCTCAAACGGATCATTCAGCCGATAAAGGTCAAAATGGTAGACCGGCTGACCTGCGATCTGATAAGGCTCAACCAGCGTATAGGTCGGACTCTTGACACTGCCCGTCAAGCCCTTGCTATGCAGCCATGCGCGGGTCAGAGTCGTCTTGCCTGCGCCCAGATCCCCCTGCAGATAGACCACACCACGCGGCAATGCACGCGCCAGTCGTTGGGCAAGCGCAACCGTGGCGTCTTCATGAGCCAATTCAAATATACAGGTTTCAGGCGATACAACATTCATGGAGGCAATCTCTGTACGAGACGAGCGATTCATCGATAAATGAATCGCAAACATTGAAGCCCCTTTCAAAGAGGCGAAAGCGGAATTTTATCACGCGCGCGCAGAAGTCTCTATACAGCACGTACGACTGTACGAAACCGCTCGCACGACTGCAGACGCTTACAAACGATGCATACGAAGTCAATCAGAGTGACAGATAACAGGCCAGTGCCAGCCACAGCCAGACCACCCGTCCCACCCAACGATTATCCAGAAAGGCTTTAAAGGTATGCGCAGGCAGACGGTCACGGGTACTTAAATACTGCAGGATAAACAGCACCACGGCCATGGCAAGGCCCACCAGCGCAAGCAAAGGCACATGAGTGTGCATAAAAAGCAAGCCCATCAGACCAACAAAAATAACCTGCAGCATGCCTATGATCAACAGATCATAACGGCCAAACAGGATCGCGGTGGACTTGATGCCGACTTTCAGATCATCCTCACGGTCGGTCATCGCATACTGGGTATCATAAGCCACGGTCCAGACCAGATTTGCCAGATACAGCAGCCAGCAATCCAGGCCCGGCGCCTGCCCGGTCGCAACAAATGCCATCGGAATGCCCCATGAGAATGCCGCACCGAGCACAAACTGCGGCAGATAAGTCCAGCGCTTCATGAAGGGATACAGCGTCGCCAGAAACAGCGCGCCAAACGACCAGTAGAAGACCGGCAAGGGCAAAAACAGTAGCAAAGATGCACTGAGCAGGACCAACACGGCAAACACCGCCAGCGCCTCTTTAGCCGAGATACGACCACTCGCCAGAGGGCGATTTTTAGTGCGTGCGACCTGCCCATCTACCTTACGATCAGCAAAGTCATTGATGGCACAGCCTGCCGAGCGCATCAGCACCACACCAAGCGCAAAGATCACGATCACACTGATGTCGGGCCGCTGATGATTCATCCATGCAGCCAGCCAGACTGCCCACAGCGTCGGCCACAAGAGCAGCTCACTGCCGATCGGGCGATCCAGACGGGTAAGCTGCATATAGGCTTGGATACGTTCGCGCAAGGTCAGAGTAGGTCTGGATACAGATGAGGTCATGGGCAACTCGACAGACAACAAAAGACAGGAAAAAAGAGATTAAATCGATCCGATGACATGATGCGATGTCAAAGACATATGCATTCTGAATTATTTGGCGGTTGTATGCGATGCCAATGCAGTCTCAAAGGCCGGCAAAAAAGTCTCCTGAACCAATACAGGATGCCCATGCCAGCGGTAAGTCGTCCTGCGCGTCCAGCCCTCAGCCACCCGAGCGACCTGTCTGGTCTTGCGCTGCTGCACGAGCGGTACGCGCTGTACACCGCCACGCTCAAAGAGTAATGTCCCCAAAGAGCGGCTCCGCAATGTGAGCAATCGCCGTCCCGAACCGCGCAGCGTTGGCAGCGGGAATACGCTCCGGGCATGCACCCATGGCGATGCATCCGCACCATACAGATAGACTTCACGCACCAATACATATGCAGAGGGCGAGATTCCCAGACATTTCGCCTCATCCGGCAGCGGACGCTGATACGCCCGTCCTAATGGTTGCACGCGAAACTGCCCACCTGCATAAGCACGCAGTTGCACCGTCAGCGACCCCTGCGCCAGAAGCCATGGCTGTAATGCCATGGCTGCCGTCAGATCGCGATGATGGCGCTGCTTGACCGCAAACCAGCGCCGCGAGACAAACAACCGATCACAAGCACGACGGGCATGGTCGATCAACGCGTAATTCCAATCTGTGGGTGAGCCGTCGGCTGCAGCACAAAGAACGACACGGCTTTTTCAACCAGCAACTGCCCCTTGCCCGAGATGATCTTGGCTTTCAGGGTATGCTCGCCGCGCTCCAGCTGGCCTTCAGGGATCTGCAGCGACATGCCGTCCACTGGTTTCTGACCATCGACTGCCAGTTGCACGTGATCGCCGTTACGCAGCTCAGGCTGTACCGCAACCGAAGCCGAAATCGCATCCACCATGCGCTGGAAAGTCTGGTCAGCCTGCGGAGATACGATGGTCAGGCTATAGTCTTGTACTTTGCTGGGCGCTGCCGTCTGGGCCTGGGTCTGGGTTGGCGTCTGCGCTGGCGACTCATTCAGCGTCTGGGCGATCTTGTCCGCGCTTAACGCCGCAACCGTGGTCAAAGGCTTTACAGTCACCACTTCGGCGGTCTTGTCCGGGATATCGCTGTAGCTGACATTACCATCGGCATCGACTTTTTTGTAGATGGCCGCATCGGCCATCGTCGCGATCATGAATGCTGTGGTGCCAGCCATCAGATAGGCCATCGCACGCGTCATACCACGGGCAAACCCCGCACGGACCTGAGACGGTTGGGTTATATTCAAATTGCGCATTTGCCTTACCTGCATCTTGAGTCTCATCCTTAAATCACGATCATTCCTGTCTATTCTATTGTAAACCAGAAGATATAGCTTTCAGTAGCCTTCTGATTACAAAATGAATCGCAAACGTAAATGTTACATGAAACAATTCAAATCTTACTTCACGTCAAACAACGCTCATCCCTGTCCCATCCAGAGCGCATCTTGCTGCTGGGTTTGGGCTTTAATAAAGTCCCATGCCACACGCATGCGTGCCACATCCTTCATCTCGGTCGGCATCAGCATCCAGAAAGTACGCTGAATGCTCACCCGCTCCGGTAATACGGGCACCAGTCCAGACTCACGCTGCCCCATGAATGCAGGCAGAATCGCAATTCCCGCACCCGCAAGCGCCGCATTCATCTGCCCAGACAGACTGGTACAGCGAAGCGCGATACGCTGCGGTCGACACAGTTCGGAGAGATAGTTCAACTCCTGACTCATCAACATATCGTCGATATAGCTAATAAACGTATGCTGACGCAAATCCGTCTCCTCCATAAGGACAGGGTGCCGCGCCAGATAATCCGGTGAGGCATAGAGCCTCAGCACATAATCCGTGAGCCTTGTAATCACAAATGGCCCACTGGTCGGGCGCTCAATCGTGATCACTATATCCGCTTCGCGACGTGACAAATTCACAAGTCGCGGCACAGCGACCAGATCAACAGCCAGATTGGGGTGCAATTGAGTCAATTCAGCCAATTTAGCCGCCAGAAACACCGTCCCAAAACCTTCGGTCGCGCCGACCCGGACAACGCCGGACAAGCCTGAGCTTGCACCACCCGCCTGCTGCTCGACCTGCAGAAAAGCATCCTCCATTCGCTCAGCATGAACTAACAACTGCTGCCCTGCCTCAGTCAGGACATGTCCCTGACGATCACGGATAAACAGCGTATAGCCCAAGGATTTCTCCAGTTGCTGTATGCGACGTGCAACAGTCGTATATTCCACGCCTAAGCGCTGTGCAGCACTCTGCAGCCGCCCGGTTCTGGTTAATGCCAGAAAATAACGAAAATGATCCCACTCCATCGTGTCGCACTCCTTACCCAGCAAGACATGCAAATTTGCAAATACAACCTGCATTTTATCGTATTGATACTATATTTTTGCACAATTAAAGTCTGAGGTAGGATGCCTCTTTTTCACATCATGGGAATATCAAATCATGACAACAATACCAGCGATCACCCCCTCTACCGCATCA
>JASLEL010000405.1 GCA_030151145.1 Aquirhabdus sp.
GATGGTGGAGTCAGGTCGGAGGATGAGTTTGTCATAGTTTATACGGCTCATCTCCGATGATGAATCGACTTATGTCGTGAAATTTTATACGTATGCTCCTTTCTGGTAAGAAAGCAGCGATGTTTGTCTCTGCCAGAGACGTCTGGTGCCTGCATGGCGATGTTTGGGGCGCAAGGGTAGTCACAAAGAGGGGCGTCAGTGTGAGTGGAAGAAGTGCCATGCCATGCATTTGTTAACATTACTATAGAGAGTTTTCATTAAAAGCGGGTGTTTCAAAGGATATGAATCAGACTAAGATGGCTTCACCCCAAACTTATTCTGGAGCAGTACCATGGCAAAGGTTGCAATCGTCTATTTTAGTGGCTACGGCCATACCCAAAAGCAGGCAGAAGCTGTACAAGCTGGCGTCGCGTCGGTCGCAGGCACCTCGGCTGAGTTGTTCCGCATCGACAGTGAAGGCAATCTGCCTGCAGAGACTTGGGAAACACTGGCGACCGCTGATGGTGTGATTTTCGGATCACCGACCTATATGGGCAGTGTGGCCTGGCAATTCAAAAAATTCGCAGATGCCTCCAGCAAACCCTGGTTTGTACAAGCTTGGAAAGACAAGCTGGCTGCAGGATTTACCAATTCGGCGTCCATGAATGGCGATAAAGGCTCGACCATTGCGTACCTGATGACTTTTGCCATGCAGCATTCCATGCTGTGGGTCGGTACAGGTCTGATGCCAGCCAACAGCAAGGCTGCCGAGCGTAACAACGTGAACTATCTGGCTGGTTTCTCTGGACTCTTGGCTCAATCCCCTTCGGATTCGTCGCCGGATGAAGGTCCACTGCCGGGTGATCTTGAAACCGCCAAAGTCTTTGGCGTGCGCTTTGCCGAACAGGTCAAGCGTCTGGTCAAATAACTGCTTTGACTGAACTGAAGTATGTGTCTTTTATCGATGTAAATGTTTTTTGTGTTGCCTGCACATGCTGTGGCTTGCGTGAGTCGCCACAGAGATTTTCACCACAGCATTCGCCCGAATGCTGTTTTTTTGTCAATCACATCGTTACATGAAACATATTGGCTCGATTGAAGCGTAGTCTGTCTTTGGTTTATTGCTTGGGCATGCTCATCAGATGTCAGGCGATTTTATGGATCAATCGGCCTTCCGTGAGCATGGTTTCATTTTGATTTTGATCCAGTTGCAGTAGAAACTTGCCGTTGGAGTAGATGATATTGCCGTCTTTTAAGGTGTAGCTGAGGACGCCTTTTTTGACGATCACGATGTCTCCGCTCGGCGTTTGCTTGACCAGTTGCCAACTACCGGGAATAAAGCCGGGAAACTTTTCGCCGCTATTGATATTTTGCTGTAGGGTTTTATCGACGTTAATCAGGTTGCCTTCGATAAACAGCTCCTCCAGTGATTTGGGTCTGGCCTTGGCGGGATTGGCTCCCGAGCTGGTCTTGAGGGATTCGCCGGTATAGCGCTGGGTAAAGTAGTCCAGCCAGCCAATGATGGCCTTGAAAATCCGGAATGGGGACAGGATGATGTCTTTCAGCACGGAAAAGGGATTGTGCTTGTTTTTATAGGGTCTTTTCAGGAAATACAGATTGCCCAGCCCGTCTTTCATGGGCATGAGGAACTCATAATCCCCATGTTCGACGACCGTCTCAAGTTCACCGAGTTTGAGGTTGAGTAGACAGATCTTGCGAGGTCCAAAAGCGGCTCGGCCATGCTGATCATAAGCCAGCCCGCAGGAGTCGTAATAGATCTGATCGGGATTCACAGGATCGAATGATGGATTGGCATCCTGACATTCGCCTTCGGTGACGAACTGGATGCGATTGCCGTCCACAGACAGGATGCTCAGATGCTTTTCATGCTGACCGGGGTTGCTGGCCGATAGCACCAGTCTGTTTTGCGTGGGTTCATAGTGCATATCATGCACCAGAAAGTCACTTTTGCGCAGCACCAGACCTTCGACTTCATCAGGATTGGTCAGGGATTTAGAGTAGATGGCGGTGCCATTATCCAGACGGGCGGCATAAATGATCTGGTCTGGGGCCGTCATCACCGCATCACAGGGAAAAATCTGCACCAGTGCATCATCGTCTCGAAAGCGCGCCAGCCCCATGAACTGTGCACCGGCACCGGTGGTTTTCCATTCCTTACGCTGTTTGATCTCTTGTAATGTGCGCTTGTATTGCTCTATGGCCTGACAGGGGATCGGGGTCAGTGTCTGGTTTGCCAGATGATAAAGTTCTTGATTGGACAGATAGAGCAACATAGATCAGTTTCCTTGTCGTATGCGGGTCTTGCCAGTTGGATAGCCAGTTGGTTAATCATCGCCAGATGAGTTTGATTCTACGAAATAATGATGACGGTTGATGCTGGCAGCATAGCACGGCGTGGTCTGTCGTCAGTGCACTATTGCTGCGTTTTTTAAGCGATACTTCAGCAACATTTTGGCAGTCTCAGCCAGTCATGGTTTACGAAGGCAGGTGCTGAACGGTCTGTTGTTATAACCCGAAATGAAGACATCTCAAGCATCTTGTCAGTCTTGTCGGATTCTTATCCAGCGATGTGAGGAAATTTATGCCTGAATCCGCTAAACTTATGCGTCAAGAATTTGCCTTGTGAGATCCGCTTGATGACCGCATCAGCCCTGCATATCTCGGCGCAGCATCTGCCCAGTCAGATCCAGCTTAATCGCGCCGGTAACCTCAAGCATTTCCTGACCATCGAAGGTCTGTCCTGTGATCATCTGACCCATATTCTCAATGTCGCCGAGACCTTCCTCGGCGAAGGTGGCCGTATCCTGAATCAGCCACTGCTTGAAGGTCATACGGTGATGAATCTGTTCTTTGAGCCGTCGACCCGGACGCGGACCACCTTTGAGGTGGCGGCACAGCGTCTGTCGGCCAACGTGCTCAATATCGACATCCAGCGCTCCAGTACCTCCAAGGGCGAGACGCTGCGCGACACGCTGTGGAATCTGCGTGCGATGACGGCGGATGTCTTTGTGGTACGGCACTCGGCATCCGGTGCGGCGCACTTCATGGCGCAGTCGGTGTGCCCAGATGTCGCGATCATCAATGCCGGTGACGGCCGCCATGCCCATCCGACGCAGGCCATGCTCGATATGCTGACCATCCGGCGTCATGCGGGCAAGCCGTTTAGCGAACTGACGGTGGCGATCATCGGGGACATCAAGCATTCGCGTGTCGCACGCTCTGACGTGCAGGCGCTGCAGACCTTGGGCGCCAAGGAAATCCGTATCATCGCACCCAAGACGCTGCAGCCGACCGGCTTTGAGACCTTTGGTGTGAAAGTGTATGAGAACATGGATCAGGGCATCACCGGCTGTGATGTAGTGATTTCGCTGCGTATCCAGAACGAACGTATCGCATCCCCCTTGCTGTCCAGCCCTGAGGAGTTCTACAAGCTGTATGGTCTGACCGAAGCGCGTCTTAAACTCGCCAACCCCGGTGCGCTCGTGATGCATCCGGGTCCGATGAATCGTGGGGTCGAGATCGCGTCCAGCGTGGCGGATGGCGATCAGTCGCTAATCCTCAAGCAGGTGAATTATGGCATCGCGGTGCGGATGGCGGTGCTGTCGCTGGCGATGCAGGGGCAACTCGAAGAGCGACAGTTGGTAGAGCAACAGTTGGCAGGGCAGGAGACACTGGCATGATCGAATTACAAACACTGAAAAAAAGTGATGACATCATCCAGATCAATGATGTGCGTGTACTGGACCCCATACAGGGGACGGATGACGTGCGCACTGTCTGGCTACAGCAGGGTCATCTGCGTGCGCAGCCGACGTCTGAGCCGATCACTCAGACTGTCGATGGTCAGGGTAAATGGCTGATGCCTGCGCTGGTTGATCTGTGCGCGCGCCTGCGTGAGCCGGGTGAGCAGCAGCATGGTACGCTGAAGTCCGAAGGACAGGCGGCGCGGGCGCTGGGTTTCCTGCATCTGGTGACACCACCGGATACCAAGCCGGTGCTGGAGAGCGGTGCGCTCTTGCCGGGTCTGCGTCAGAAAGCCTATGACGATGGCGGTATCTATCTGCATGTGATTGGTGCCCTGACCAAGGGCCTTGATGGCAATCAGCCCGCCAACCTCGCTGGACTCAAGCAGGGGAAATGCATTGCGGTGAGTAATGCGCGCCATGCTTTTGCGAATAACGATGTGCTGCTGCATACGCTGGAGTACGCCGCAACGCTGGGGCTGACGGTGTTTTTCTACCCTGAAGATTCGGTGCTGGCGCAGGATGGCTGTGTGCATGATGGCTTTATGGCTGCGCGTCAGGGGCTGACGGGGATTCCGGCGATTGCCGAGACGGTGGCCTTGAGCACACAACTGCAACTGGTTGAGGCGACCGGTGTGCGGGCGCACTTTAGCCAACTGTCCTGTGCGGCCTCGGTTGAGCTGATCGCTGCTGCCAAGGCGCGTGGCTTGCCCGTGACTGCCGATGTCGCCATGCATCAGCTTTACTTAACCGATGCCAGCATCGATGGTTTTAATTCTGCGGCCCATGTGCGTCCGCCGTTACGTAGCGAAGCGGATCGGGCCGGGCTGCGGGCGGGGGTGGCATCCGGTGTGATCGATGCGATCTGTAGCCACCACGAGCCGCTGTCGGCCACCGCCAAGATGATGCCGTTTGCCGAGACACAGGCGGGGATATCGTCGTTTGATGCCTTTATGGGGCTGGCGGTCGGCTTGGTCAGTGCAGGGTTGCTGTCACCATTGCAACTGGCAGGTCTGATCAGCAAGCAGCCTGCGCAGATCGCCGGGATTGATGCGCTCTGGCAGAGCGTCGGGGGCTGGGCATTGATTGACCCTGAATTGAAGTGGACTTTGACGTCGACCGAGATCAAGTCTGCAGGCAAGAACACGCCGTTTCTCGGCACATCGCTCACTGGTCGGGTAACCGCAGTGTTTGAATAAGGACTGCTGCCGACAGCATGGTCTTTTAATATAAAGCCAAAAGCCTCACAAGATGAGGCTTTTGGCTTTTAGGACGGTCTATTGGGATGAATAGTGCGCTTATTTGGACGGGGATTTTAGACGGACATCTTTTAGGGTCTGATACAGATGCTCTTTGTCTTCGGGTTTTAAGTATTTCTGTTCGACTGCATGCATGAAGCGGAAATGCTCCATCACGCTATTGGAGCGGTGTTCCTGTAGGTAGTCTTTTAAGCCCAGAATGATGGCGTGGTTGATTTCGGCGATGCGCAGGCGGACTTCATCAAGCGGCATCGGTTGCCAGCCCGGCTCAGGTGTCGCCAGCCATTCGGCGCGATAGCGGTACTGGATGGCCTTGGCTGCATCGATCTCGGCCTGGATAAAGGGCTTGATGCTGTCCGGGTCGAGACCGACTGCGGCGGCTTCGGCGGCAGAGGTGTCCAGCACATTCTGCTCTTGAGACATGTTTTCGATGGCGAGGTGCCGGGCCGCTTTGGCCCCTGCCACGTCTTTCATGTAGCTTAGGCGCTGATTGATCAACTGTGCCAATGGCGTGATGTCGGCGGCATGGACGCTTGAGGTTGCGAATGCGCCGAGCAGGATCAGATGGCAGGCGTGCAGCTTCACGAGATTTCCCCTGAGCATGTCGTCAGAACGTGTGGTGACAAACCCCATTTAAACACGTTTGTAGATCACATCCCAGACGCCGTGTCCGGCAGCTTCACCGCGACGCTCAAATTTAGTCTGTGGGCGCCACTCAGGACGCGGGGCGTACTGTCCCGTACCGTAGACATTCTCTAGCCCCGGGACTTGGTCCAGTACGTCAATCATCCACTCGGCATAAGGCTGCCAGTCGGTCGCCGCATGAAACCAGCCGCCCAGTGTGAGTTTTTGCACGATGAGGGCCATGCGCTCAAGGGATACGAAACGACGTTTGTGGTGGCGTTTCTTTTGCCATGGATCCGGGAAGAACAGCTGCACGCGGTCGATGTGCCCATCGGGCAGACCTGCCAGCACCTCCAGCGCATCGGCTTCCATGATGCGCAGATTGCTGAGACCGGCAGTCCCAGCATCAAAAGCACACTGGGCAATGCCCGGCACATGGACCTCGATGCCGAGGAAGTTGCGCTCGGGGGCGTCCTTGGCCATCTGGACCAGCGAGGTGCCCATGCCAAAGCCGATCTCGACCGTCAGCGGATGTGCTGGATGGGCAAACAGTGCATGTGCGTCACTGATAGGGCCTTTGACGATCAGGTGGCTGTAGTCGGATAGGCCTTTGCTCTGCGACGTCGTCAGTGGCGATGAGCGACGCATAAAGGTCAGGATAGGGCGCAGGCTTTTTTCAAGACTAGATTCAGCGGCGGAAGTTTCGCTGTCTGCTGCAGAGTGCGTGATTGTGGCTGTTTCGGATGTGGGAAGCTGGCTCATGGATCGGGATAGTATGGGTTAAAAGACTTGGCGCGTATTGTAAGGGATTTTAGCAATCATTGCCCATTTGGCTGAACTTGCCTACAATTCAGCCTCAGTTTTGATAGATATGTTGTTGCTCATGCAGATTGGTCCTTATTCCTTGCGCAATGCCCTGATCGTGGCGCCTATGGCGGGCGTTACGGATCGGCCATTCCGCCAGCTATGCAAGCACTTCGGTGCCGGGCATGCCGTCAGCGAGATGCTGTCGGCAGACAAGGCCGTGCATGCGCGTAAGAAGTCGCTGCTGAGGTCCGACTTTACCGGTGAGCTGGCACCGATCTCGGCCCAGATCGCAGGCTCCGATCCGGTGCAGCTCGCTGAGGCGGCACGCTTTCAGGTGGCGAATGGTGCGCAGATCGTCGATATCAATATGGGCTGCCCAGTCAAGAAAGTCTGCAATAAACTCGCAGGCTCGGCCCTGCTGCAGGATGAAGATTTGGTCGGACGTATCTTGGATACAGTCGTCGCCGCAGTCGATGTACCGGTGACGCTCAAGACCCGACTCGGCTTTATGAATGGTGCCGAGAATATCCTGCGTATCGCCCGCCGGGCTGAAGAGGCGGGGATCGCGGCGCTGGCGATCCATGGTCGTACGCGGGAAGATATGTATACCGGCCATGCGCGCTATGAACTGATCCGTGAGGTCAAGCGCTCTTTATCCATTCCTGTGATCGCCAATGGTGATATCGATAGCCCGCAGAAGGCGCGATTGGTGCTGACTGAGACGGGTGCCGATGCCATCATGATCGGTCGGGCTGCGCAAGGGCGGCCATGGATCTTTCGCGAGATCGCGCATTTCCTTGCGACGGGTGAGGAGCTACCGCCGCCTGAGGTGGCCGAGATCAAGACCGTGCTGCTGGGCCATCTGGATGATCTGTATGCATTCTATGGCGAATATTCCGGCTGCCGCATCGCGCGCAAGCATATCGCGTGGTATACCAAGGGACTGCATGGCAGCAATGAGTTCCGTCAGGCGATGTATGCGGTTGAGTCCACACATGCGCAGGCTGAGATCACGGCGCAGTATTTTGATGCGCTGCTGTCACGCGGTGAGCGGCTGCACTATGAGTATGTGGACGCGACAGATGAGACCAGTGATCTGGATGCTGACATTGCTGCGGCGTCATGAAGCAAAGCCGTGCGGATACTTGTCCATCAGCATGATGTTTTTTATGGTGTGTGCTGATTCATTAAAACTTTTATAGATGATTGAGTGGGGAGAATGATGATGACGGAAGGTACAGCGTTGAGCAGCGCTCAGCAAACCGAACTGGAAGCGGCGGCGTTTCGTCGTCTGGTCCAGCATTTGCGTGAGCATACCGAGGTGCAGAATATCGATCTCATGAATACCGGCGGCTTCTGTCGGAACTGTCTGTCCAAGTGGATGCGTGAGGAGGCCGGTCTGCGAGGAATCACGATGTCTGATCCAGAAGCTCGCGAGCAGATCTATGGCATGCCATATGACGAATGGAAAGCCAAATATCAGAAATAAGGTGCAAACGGACGATGGTTGCGCGATCATCCATCAATTGTGGTGTGCTCTCATGCGCAGGCACTGCAACTAAAAAATCGTACATACATTTTTGTATAAAATATCACCATTCACAAGAAAAACGATGCAGACTTTGCTAGAATACACATCCTGAAACATTTACGTCTC
>JASLEL010000321.1 GCA_030151145.1 Aquirhabdus sp.
CTCAATCTCCCCGGGCTCAATACGGAAGCCACGGATCTTCACCTGCTGATCATTACGGCCTAAGAACACCAGATTGCCATCGGGCAGGAAACGGGCCAGATCGCCGGTCTTATACATCCGGGCGACAGGATCAGCGACAAAGGGATCGGGGATAAAGCGCTCGGCGGTCAAATCGGGGCGATTCAAATAACCGCGCGCCACCCCGAGGCCCCCGATATACATCTCCCCGACAGCGCCGATAGGTACGGGCTGGGCACAGGGATCGAGCAGATAGATGCGGGTATTACTGATCGGACGACCGATGGGAACTGCTGCTGAGCTGAAGTCGGCGGGACAATGCCATGCCGTGACGTCAATGGCGGCTTCGGTGGGACCATAGAGGTTATACAGATCCGTGTGTGGCAGGCGATGTTGAAACTGCCGGACGCTGGCAGCCGGGAGTGCTTCACCACTGCAGATGAGCCGTGTCAGTGACGTACAGTGGCTAAAGGTATCCAGCGCCAAGAGTGAAGACAGGACCGACGGAACGCAATGTATCGTGGTGATCTGGTGTCGAATGATGGTCTGGATGACATAAGCAGAGTCACTTTGAAATTGCTGTTTGAGCAATACCAGACGGGCTCCCGTCATGAGCGTCCAGAAAAACTCCCAGACCGAGACATCGAAGCTGAACGAGGTCTTTTGTAAGACGGCATCCTGTGGACCCAACTGATACGCCGCTTGCATCCAGATCAAACGATTGACTAGCGCACCATGCTGATTCATGACCCCTTTGGGCAGACCGGTCGAGCCTGAGGTATAAATCACATAGGCCAGATGATGGGGCTGTAGCCCGAATGAAGCAGGGTCGGGATTGGATATGGGGTAGTCTGCCCATTGCGTTGATTCATCCAGCGCAATCTGTGGGATGTCGGACTGGAGCGTCTGCAGGCCGAATTGATCGATGAGGATGCGTAGTGGTGCGGCATTCTGCAGAATATGATGCAGACGCGTAGTTGGATAGGTCGGGTCCAGCGGGACATACGCACCACCGGCCTTGAGGATGGCAAGTAGACCGACAACCATAGGGATTGAGCGCTCGGCACAGATCGCTACTCGCGCATCAGGCTTCACGCCTTGATCAATCAGAAAGTGGGCCAGCCGGTTCGCTTGCCGATTTAATTCCGCATAAGACACGGCTTGATCTTCATCGACCAGTGCGATTGCTTCGGGCGTTGCCACAACCTGCTGTTCAAACAACTGATGCATGCACAGATGACGCGGGATTTCTGTGGCGGTTTGATTCCAGCTGTCTAACAGCGCTTGTTCTTCTGGAGGCATAATCTCGATGCGCTGGAGAGGTGTTTCTGGATCTTTGAGTAGGGCGTTTAAGAAATGTACCAGACGACTTTCATGCGCGGATAATTCGTCGGCGGTGTAGCGTTCCTGATTGATGGCGATATGCAGCAGGCAGTCAGAGTGTCCCAGTCTGCCTTGTACCGTCAAAGACAGGTCATTGAGGACATTATTCAATAAATGCCAAGCGCCTTTCGTGTCTCCCAGGTCCAGTCCGTAATCAAAGTTCATCAGATTGATGGCGGGACCAAAATTTTTGATCAGCCTTGCGCCCCCTTTGGGATGCAGATGACTGCCGCGATAATTCTGATGAGGTGCGTGCTGGTCTAATGCCGTGGTGATTTTTCGGGTGATGCTGACGATGGTGTCATGCGCATCGATGTCGATCCGTAGCGGTAAAATATTGGCCGTGGTCCCGGGAATCATGCGCAGGTGCTTTTTGCGTGCGGCCATCTGCAGGTCCAGCATGAGATGGGGCTGATTTGTGGCTCTGCTGATATAGCCGCTCATCAGGGCAAGTAAAAGATGCGTCGGCTGTATGGCTGATCGGTCTGCGAGCTCGCGTATCGGTGCATCGTAGCGCTGTAACAGGTCGCTTTCCTGCGACAAGATGGCGATCCGTGCGCTGGTCGGGTATTCAGGGATGCTGTTGTTGAGGTCGCTGTTGTTGAGGTAGTGATCCCAATATGCTTTGTCGCGCGTGTGCTGAAGCGAGCCCGTATAGCGCTGATCATCCGCCAGTAAAGTCTGCAGAGATGGGAAGGGGCTGGGTGATAATGATTCACCCTGTTTGAGCGCGCGGTAGAGGCTGGCAACGCGGGCGATCACCAGCGATAGGCCATGTCCATCCATAATGAGATGGTGGCAATGGGTATGCCAGATAAAGTGTGATGCATCCAGTTGATAGAGCGTGAATTTAAACAACTGATTTGCGGTCAGGGCAAATGGCGTTTTTGTCACGGATGACATCAGGGCATAGGCCGCATCATGCGGATGTGGTGTGTCCGCGAGATGAATCAATTCTAGCGGCGTGGTTTGATCCGAAAAATACTGGCGTGGCTCACCATCCTGAGTTGTCATGCGGAGGTTCAGCGTTTCAGCGTCGAGGCATACGTGTGCGATGGCCTGTTGGAACACGGCGATATCCAAGTTCCCGCGGATATCAAAATAACCACTGATCACAAATGATGGCGGTTGGACTTC
>JASLEL010000323.1 GCA_030151145.1 Aquirhabdus sp.
CACCTGAATGATGAATTTACCCGAGGCGGTCGGGTCTTGCGGGTCCATGGTCTGGATATCGACTTTACGCTTGGTCATGTGGTTTTCCAGCATGGCGTAGACGTTTTCGACTTGCAGATCGCTTTCGCCCTTAATCTTGATCTCTTTGGCTTTTTCGTTCAGCTCGATGGTGATGTCGCTGCCACGGAAGTCGAAGCGGGTCTGGATTTCTTTCTGGGTGTTCTGTACGGCGTGATTGACTTCGAAGATTTCGAGTTCGGATACTACGTCAAAAGAAGGCATGGCAATAAACCTGTGAATTTGTTGGTATGAAGGGTTCTGAATGATGGATCTGTGATCCAAACCGCGTGTCCTGCGGAAAATGGCGCTATTATAACAAATCACAGGCGCGCGGGGGCGGATGATGAACTGCCCAGTTTGTCGTCGGTCTGTGCTGGCGTGCTGTAGATGTTTGATTGCTAAGACAAGGAGATGAGCGTGATTCGACACGTGGCCATTACAGATTTTCCCGCAACCCAAGATCAGCGTCCTGATACGGTGGTGTGGGATGTGCGCGATGCCAAGGCCTATGCCGAAGGTCATATCGAGGGTGCCGTCAATAAGCCCATCGAGACGCTGGATGCTGCGGTGCTCACGGACATTCCGCCAGGCAAGACCATTCATATCCTCTGTGGCGGTGGAACCAAGGCCGGGCGTGCGGTTGAGCTGCTGGAGTCCATCGATCCATCGCGTGACTATGTGGAGCTGGAGGGTGGTACGCGCGGCGCACGTACCGCAGGTTATCCGATCGTGACTGACGAGCGTTGATCGTCTGATCTGCCTTTAGAGTCTGCCATGACGAGCCGTATCATCACGCCGCGCAAGATCATCCATATCGATATGGATGCTTTCTACGCCTCGGTTGAGCAGCGGGATGATGCGGCCTTGCGTGGTAAACCGGTCGTCGTGGCATGGCGCGGTGAGCGTTCGGTGGTGTGTGCGGCGTCCTATGAGGCGCGCAAATACGGTATCCACTCGGCCATGTCGGCGGTGCGTGCCGAACGGCTGTGTCCAGATGCGATCTTTGTGCCGCCGGACTTCGTCCGCTACAAGGCCGCATCGCAAGCCATGCGGGCGATCTTGGCGCAGCATACTGACCTGATTGAACCGTTGTCTCTGGATGAGGCTTATCTGGATGTGACCAGTCCCAAGACCGATCTGGGCTCGGCCACCGCCATCGCGACCCGTATCCGCGCCCAGATCCGTGAGGAGATTAGCCTTACCGCGTCAGCCGGTGTCGCGCCGAATAAACTCCTCGCCAAGATCGCCTCCGACTGGCGCAAGCCGGATGGGCTATTCGTCATTCGGCCTCAGGAGGTCAATGCGTTCTTGCTGCCGTTACCCGTAGGCAAGATCCATGGTGTAGGCAAGGTGATGCAGGCCAAGCTGGCCCAGATGGGGATCCAGACGGTGGCGGATTTGCGTACGCTCGATGTACGCGTGCTGGAGCAGTATTTCGGGCGCTTTGGCCGGCGGCTCTATGATTGCGCGCGGGGCATTGATGAGCGTCCTGTGCAGCCCAATCAACCCGTGCAGTCGATCTCGTCCGAAGATACCTTTCCGCAGGATGTGCTGATCACAGCGCTTGCTCCCATGATCCAGCGGTTGGCAACCAAGACATGGCATGCGACGCGCAAGACCACACGCACGGCGCGTACTGTGGTACTCAAACTGAAGACTGCCGATTTCCACATCATTACGCGCAGCTATACGCCGCAACAGGGCTGGATTACGAGCGAGGAAGAGTTGACACGCATTGCACTGGCGCTCTGCCAGCGCGTCGATCTGCCTGAAACGACACGCTATCGGCTGGTGGGGGTGGGATTGTCGGGCTTTGCCGATGATGTGCCTGCGCAAGTGCAGGGCGATCTGTTTGGAATGGATGATCTCTCGTGATCAACGTGGATTTGATCAGCACAAGCTGACGCTACCACTGGCGGAAGATGACGCAGACATCCGTCTCATCCAAGACGGCGAATTCGGTGGCACCCCAGAGTTTCTTGGTGACCTGCCTGCCATTGGGGTGCAGGATATGCGGGGCGCGGGCGGTGATCTCTTCATATAGCATGTGGATATGATCGGTCTCGATGGTCAGCTCCGGGCGGTCTTTTGCTGCAAACTCTGCACTCTGGACGAGATAGAGTTTGACACCGTCGCGCTCAATGACAGCGAGCGTGTCGTCCTGATATCTGAGCGTAAAATTTAAGTGCTGGACGAAGAAGCGCAGACCATCTGTGATCTGGGCGTAGAAGATTTTGGGGATGACCTGACGCATCATGATGCATATCCATGTCGGGGCGATTAAGGATTTGACATTAGGATATGGATGCGTGGGCGTCAAGGGCGAATATGCGCATGTGATGCGTGCGCTGCTTTTTACTTTAATTCATATGATACAACGCAACACAGCGAGATACCGATGACCGACTTTATTGCGCCAGTTCCTTTAGACAAAGCCTATCGTTTGCTCAATCACGGCCCGACCGTGCTGGTCTCGGCACAGCATGACGGCAGTACCAATGTCATGGCGGCTGCATGGGCGTGTGCGCTGGACTTTGCGCCACCTAAGCTAACCGTCGTGCTGGACAAGGCGACGCGTACGCGCGCGCTCGTCGAGCAGGCCCAGACCTTTGTGATCCAGATCCCGACGGCGGCGCAGGTACAGCTCACCTATGATGTCGGTCATCTGAGTCAGCTGGATACCCCGGATAAGCTGGCACGCTGTGGGGTGCATCTGCTGGATATCGCAGGTCCAGATGTGCCTCTGGTGGCAGGCTGTGCGGCATGGATGCTGTGCAAGGTCATTCCTGAGCCACATAACCAGTCTGTCTATGATCTGTTTATTGGCGAGATCACGGCGGCGTGGGCAGATACGCGGGTGTTTCGTGATGGACACTGGCTGTTTGAGCAGGCGGACCCGGCACTGCGTACTTTGCACTATATTGCCGGAGGGCATTTTTATGCCATCGGCGAGGCGCTGGATGCCGTCGAAGACATCGGAGAGGACAATCATTGATGCTGACTCGCCAAGCCAGTTTATGGTGCAGGAAAATCCATAAGAATAGGTTCTGGTTCAATGACAGTTCCTGCATTGTCAAAGACCCTCAATAGGGGTAGCCTAGGTTACAGATAGGCGTGTTTGCGCGTCTCACGGCATGGATCGCCGTAGAGCAAATCTATAAAGAGGGCATCACAGTGGCCATACCAGAAAAAGTCGAGATCCCACTCGCCGAGATTCAAACCGTGGAGCGGTTGCATCTGTTGCTACAGCAAAAGCTGGGCTTGCCTGAAAGCTATGGTCAGAACTGGGATGCGTTTTGGGATTGCCTGAACGATCAGGCGCTGTGTCATATGCCCAGTGTGTTGGTGCTATCAGGATGGTCGCATCTGGTACGGACGCTGCCACAAGACGCCAAGCAATTGAGACAATGTCTGGATGACTGGTCTACGGCATGTCCTGAGGATGCGTCGCGGATTATTTATATGTTTTAATCCAGCATATACATCGTCGAGATCAAGTATAAACGCACTTCTGGTCAGTGCGTTTGAGGCTCCCCTTGTCTAGATACTGACTACACCTTACCTTAGACGGGCAGTGCGGCCTTGGGTACTTTGACACGTGTGGTGAGCGTTCCTGTATCTCCAAATAACTTCAGACGATACTCGGCCTCCAGCGCGTCAGTATTCATGTTTTCCGGGCTGAAATCCCTGAGCATGATGTCCAGCATCCCCGTAAAGGCACGGGTCAAGATCCCCAGACGGTCGATCCCACCAAAGGCCACATAAATCGCCTCACGCAATTCGCTCAGCGTGAATGAGATATCCTTGCGTGCCAGCATCTTAAACCAGTACTCAAACATGATCGGCGCAATGTCGCGGGTCACACGCAGGAGTGCTCGCGTGCGCCGCATCTGGCTATTGGCACCCACCGCATTCAGCACATCAAACGCGACCGACTTATGCTCCAGCTCCTCCAGTGCGTGCCACTCCCACAGGTTTTTGGTCTGCTGTGAGGTTTTCTCCTGAATAAAGGCATCGGTCAGGAGTAGCTTGGCAAGGTTTGCCGTCAGATGCTCAGAGACCACCGTGCAGGCCAGTTGATCCTTTGGCGACAGCTTACGCAGCAGGTCGAGTCGGGCTTTGGTCTTGGCCTCGATCTCGGTCACTTCGGGATAGCCGAGATGGATCAGTAGGGTGTTGAGCGATTTATGCTCACGACTGTGAAAGGCTTCCTGAGCAATGAAGGCGCGGATATCGGCCAATAACGCTTCATCCGTGATCTGATCACGAAAATACCGCACGCTCTCGATAAAGAACAGCTCACCCGGTGGAAACATGGCTGACATCACCACAAACAGCGCCGTGACCACCGGATTGTGATCATGAAAAAAATACGGTTCATGCAGATCGTGCGGGATTGAGACGTCTCGACGGATGATTTTGTCGGTCGCAGTGATTGGTAAGCGGGTCATTTCTCTCTCCAGATACACACATAAGTTGACCAGTGATTGATCAGTCATTAAAATTTATCAGTGAATCTATACGGAAAAAAGCCGGATTTTTTGGCTGAAAATTTAATATGAAAAATATAAGAAAACCAAAGCAAAGCCGCTCAATCAATACGGTTGAATCGATCATTGATGCCGGATTTATAGCGGTAAGTCGTTATGGGCTGGACCATACGACGGTGATCAAGGTCTGTGATCTGGCGGGTGTCGGGTCGGGGACGTTTTATGAGTATTTTAAAAATAAAGACACGTTATACATCGAGATGCATCAGCACTTTGTCTCGGAGTCGGCGCGGCTGATCCATGAGATCATCCCTGAGGTGGTGATGCTGAAGATCCCGGATGCGATACGGCTGATCTTTGTGCGGCTCGGTGAGATGCTGGTCCGTGATCAGAATAAATATTTCTATTGGCTCAGTGTCTGCGGCAAATTCAATACCGAAGAGAGTCAGGTGCGGGCGGTCAAGGCCATCAATACGCTGGCGATCGAATATGCCGTCAAGCATCCCGAAGTGCTGAAGATCCGCGACTTAAGGCTGATGGTCTATATCCTGATCAATGCCAGTCTGGCGCTGACTATGAATTATTTCGCGGCCAAAAATAAGAGTTTTGCGTTTGAAGAGCTGGTCGAGTGCCTGATCCGACTGACGATGTCCTATATCGATGATGCACGTAATCAGCTACACATCACGTAGAGGACAGCGCCCGAAAACTGGAAATAAAAAAGCGTGCCCATGGCACGCTTTTCTTTGACAGCGGAGTGCGATCAGGTCGCGGCGGATTTCTTCTTCATTTGATCAAAGAATTCGTCGTTGGTCTTGGTGTCTTTCATACGGTCGAGCAGGAACTCGATGGCTTGCAGCTCGTCCATCGGATGCAGCAGCTTGCGCAGAATCCAGACTTTACGCAGTGCATCTTCGTCCATCAGGCGCTCTTCGCGACGGGTACCGGATTTCTTGATGTTGAGGGCCGGGAAGACGCGCTTCTCGGCGATACGGCGCTCAAGGTTGATTTCCTGATTACCAGTCCCTTTGAATTCTTCAAAGATCACCTCGTCCATCTTCGAGCCAGTCTCGATCAGCGCGGTACTGATGATGGTCAGCGAGCCGCCTTCCTCGATGTTACGCGCCGCACCGAAGAAGCGCTTTGGACGCTCCAGTGCATGTGCATCCACACCACCGGTCAGGACTTTACCTGACGAGGGGATCACGGTGTTGTAGGCGCGGGCGAGGCGGGTGATGGAGTCGAGCAGGATGACGACGTCTTTCTTGTGTTCGACCAGGCGCTTGGCTTTCTCGATCACCATCTCGGCGACCTGCACGTGACGGGCTGGCGGCTCATCGAAGGTCGATGCCACGACTTCGCCCTTCACGGTGCGCTGCATTTCGGTGACTTCTTCAGGACGTTCGTCGATCAGGAGTACGATCAGGTAGGCTTCAGGGGTGTTGCGGGTGATCGACTGGGCGATGGTTTGCAGCAGCATGGTCTTACCGGCTTTGGGCGGTGCGACGATGATTGAGCGCTGGCCTTTGCCGATCGGGGCCATGAGGTCGATGACACGACCGGTCAGGTCTTCGGTGGTGCCGTTACCCAGCTCCATGGTCATCATCTTGGTCGGGAACAGCGGTGTCAGGTTTTCAAACAGAATCTTGTTGCGGGCGCTATCAGGCGAATCGTAATTGATCTGGTTGACTTTCAGCAGGGCAAAGTAGCGCTCACCTTCTTTGGGCGGGCGGATGGTGCCGTGGATGGTGTCGCCGGTACGCAGGTTAAAGCGGCGAATCTGGCTGGGGCTGACGTAGATGTCGTCAGGGCCGGCGAGGTAGGAGCCTTCAGCCGAGCGCAGGAAGCCAAAGCCGTCGCTCAGGATTTCGAGCACGCCGTCGCCAAAAATCTCGTCGCCGTTCATGGCATGGCGCTTGAGAAGCGCGAAGATGATGTCCTGTTTACGGTTGCGGGCCATGTTTTCGAGGCCGTTTTGGTCAGCGACCTGAACGAGTTCGCCGACTGGCTTTTTCTTGAGTTCTGTGAGATTCATAGAGGGATGTTCTTGAACAAAAATGAGGAGGGAAGTGAAGCCATACACTGCATGGCGGAAAAACGGGTATTCATGTGGCAGGTCAGAGAAGGTTGCCAATCGCCAGCCATTACGGCATGTGGCGTCATCACGCCGGTCATACCGATCCGGGAAATCACATCGCGTTGCTTGCGGTTATACATGCAGTCTCTGACTTATTGCTGTGGATCATCAAATCGGATGAGTATCATAAAATCGTCTGAATCGTATCGCCGGATCGAAACTATCGGGAGGTTGAAACTATCGGGATATAGGCAGGTGCTCCGCGCAGTCATCAGGATGCGGTCGGCGTGTCTGGTATATCTCCAGTCTGAAAATCCCCTGTTGCAATGAACGCTTATGGCGCCACGCGGTTTGCTGTCCCTGTCTGGACAGTCATTGTTCTTGATCCGGTTGCCGTGCGTTCCGTGCATGGCATGACACCACCTGACGTGTGTACAGATGACCTTGGGCACATCATGCATACGCCAGTGTTGATCCAACGACATCCAAAACGAACTACCACAAAGGCCGGTCATCCATATCGGTGACCAAAAGGGGATAGCGAATTTAAGGGAGGTCCAGAAAGATCGTCATTGATCAAGATTATGCGTGACCGATAGGCCATCCTGCATACCGATCGATTGATCTATTGTACTCGCATCATCCGGATGAAACGCTCATAAGACAGCCTGACTGTAACGCTATAAAAAATCAGCGATAAGAAGTTAAAACGTTTGAAGAAAACAGATCGTTAAACGTGATAACCGTCAGAGCATCAGGTGACGCGTATAAAAATGGAATAATGAAGAAACAGATGAATATGCCGACCGGCACGTCAAGAAAGTTATATATCCTTGAGAATAGATTCTACGAGTGCGGATTGATCATTGTCAAGCCAGTATTTACATTCCTGCCAAATAAAGCGCACAGGACGACACTTCGCCGAATCGCCCGCTCACACAGGCTTTTCTATCAAAACGCACGCGATATGCGTGCGCTTTTGATGGTGCTGATTAGGGACACAGGGCTGGATCAGATGTTCTTTTCGATAAACGAAACCAGTTGTGAGCGAGGCGCAGCACCAATATGCTGATCGACTTTCTGGCCATTCTTGAAGATGAACAGGGCTGGAATGCCGCGTACGCCGAAGTCGCTTGGCGTCTGCTGATTGGCGTCAACGTCGACCTTCACAATCTTGATCTTGCCGGCATATTCGCTGGACAGGGCGTCCAGAACTGGGGCGATCATTTTACATGGACCACACCAGGCAGCCCAGAAATCGACCAGTACCGGAATGTCGGAATCCAGTACATCGGCTTTGAAATTGCTGTCGGTTGAGTTGATAATATTGCCGCTCATAGCGTACTCCAGATGTTTAGGGTTAGTCGTGTATCTGGCTGACCTGCGCTTTTATGAAAGAAGCGTGGGTAACATCAGCCTTGATCATGTCTTATTACCCGATATGAAGGGTGATGTGTGGATTTTCAAGCGGTGCGGCCGCTTTGTCAAATGGACAGTTTGGATGAGCCCCATCGGAATATTCGATCAGGAAGATGGACTCGGGTTTGGCGGTGCTGGATTTTGAAAAAACCTGTTTGCGCATCAAGATACGATATTCGTGACGTTTT
>JASLEL010000375.1 GCA_030151145.1 Aquirhabdus sp.
CCCGCAACCACGATACCCATGCCACATTACACAAAGCGGGTGCAACCCCCGTACTCCAACCACAAAGGACCCGGTCACCCAGTCAGGATCACGCGTATACTGGCTCCGTAAAGCCAATTTCGGCTTTACGCAGAGGTTATCGTAATGAGCTTTCTCAGTTTGAGTCAAAATGCTTCAAGTAAAAAAGACCAGCCTTATGCAATTAATGAGTCCGAAGTCATCACTCCCAAGCCTGCCAGTGATGTAGACACTGCTCCAGCCGTTGACGAAGCTGCTGCACCGACCATCACGCCATCCAATGATGAGCTACCCCAGACCAGTGATGTAGAAATCGTTCATCAATAATGCCGTATTCAAGGCATTGCGCCTTGGATAGATCGGTTGCATACATCTTTGCAATGCATCACGTTAAAACCCTAGTATCTTAGGGTTTTTACTTTTATAACGATCCCAGAATATTGAACCAGAGCTGACGCTTGGCGTACTTTAAGGCCAAGAGCACATTGATACCTGAAGCAAAAAAACGCATCCATCAGCGACGGGCATCACGCCAGTATCACGATTAAGTTTCAATGTAATCCGTCCTACAGCCCAAATAGCCAGACCAAGAGATCGACAAGAATAAAAGACTTACACGACTACCGCATGATTGCGGCCCTGACTACACAAGTCGGCTACTGGACTGGGTCCATCAGCGTAGACTGATGAGATAGGGTCAATTCAGACGCTATACTGAGGTTAACCAGATGTCGACTTTGCCAGAGAACCAACACGCATCCGAGGATGATGCCGGAAGACATGTATCTGCAGAACTTGAGATCAGCCATGTGCTGGATCAGCAAGCGAAAGGAGCACGCGACTGGGGGAATAGAACATTTTCTTTTGGGCATCCAGGATTCAAACTGAGCTCTATCCATTTTCGCAACCCCTTCACCAGATTGTATCGCAATGAACACCACAAGTAAGTCCACCAGCATGGCTAGACTCAAATCAAACAGGGTCAACTGGTCATAAAAACCACCTTCAGGTGGTTTTTTTTTTGCGATACACGTCTGGAATCAAACAACTAAACCTGTGCCAACAGGTGTCGCATATGCGTATATGGTGTCATAGTGCTCAGCATCATCCGCAAAAAAACGCTGAGTACGATTACAGATGATCAAGGGAAAACTGAAGTCAATCAGGCGTATGATATGACCCATAACTCCACATCCGAGTGAATATGCTCATGTACAGTGATGATGATCTGGCCTCGGCCGTCAAGGCCGGTATTTTTTCCGATGAATCCATCCGTGCCTTTCGTGCACTCATGGATCAACAACGACTCGCACCCGCTGCCGACGAAGAGCAATTCCGGCTGATCTCGGGTTTTAATGATATTTTTGTCGTCATTGCGTCGATTCTGGTATTGGTGTCAGTTGCCTGGGTCATGAAAGCCTTTGGCGCCATCACCAGCACATTGAGCGTCACCGTGACCTCGTGGCTGCTCGCCGAGTTCTTTGTCCGCAAACGACATATGGCCCTGCCCGCCATCATCCTGCTCTTGGCCTATGTCTGGAGCGTCGGCATGGCCTGCCTACTCCTATTCAACTCCATACCCGGTGTGATTGATCCCTTGCAGGTGCCCGGCTACGTTATTGCTGCAACCGCCGCGATCACGGTGTTCGCCACTTTTCTACACTGGCACAGGTTTAAAGTGCCGATCACCATTGCTGCAGGTGCTGGCGCGCTGTGTCTCTGCGCCTTTGGCCTGATCACCTCGCAGTTTGCCCCGCAGTCGCACTGGTCCACGATCATCACACTTGAGATCTTAGGACTCTCCGCCTTTGCCTTTGCCATGTACTGGGATACCTCCGATCCGCTACGCCAGACGCGCCGCGCCGATGTCGCCTTTTGGCTGCATCTTCTGGCTGCCCCCATGATCGTGCATCCGATCTTTGCCTCACTCGGGGTCTTTGATCATGACAGCGGCATCGTACCTGCAGTCATCGTTATTAGCCTATACGTCATGCTGGCGCTGGTCTCGATCGCCATCGACCGTCGGGCGCTCATGGTCTCGGCACTGGTCTATGTCATGTATGCTTTCGCCGCGGTCGTGCATGAGATGCATATCGTCGAGCTGAATATGGCAGTCGCGGGCTTGCTCATCGGCTCACTGCTCCTGCTGCTCTCGGCCTTCTGGCATAAGAGCCGGCTGCTGATCGTCGGTCATTTTCCGCAGGCCATGCAGCATCGCTTGCCGCCTTTGAAATAAAGCAAACATCAAAAAGGGAGCCTCGCTCCCTTTTTGATGTTTCAAATTTATGCTTCAAATTTTAATGCGTTGCATTAACCCTGCTGCTTATACGGCAGGCAGCCTAAGGCTTCCTGAAAATACCCCTCGACCCCGACCTGCTCTCGTGCCACATAATCCTGCACCGCCGCCATAAAAGCAGGCTCAGCCAGCCAATGCAAGGAATGCGTGCGTACCGGCGCAAAACCACGGATCAGCTTGTGCTCGCCTTGCGTCCCGGGGTCAAACCACTGCAGCCCCTGCCGGATCGCATACTCGATGCCCTGATAGTAGCACACCTCAAAATGCAGGCAGTCCACATCCATCAGCGCGCCCCAGTAACGCCCATAGAGCGTGTGCTGGTCTTTAAAAAACAACGCGGCTGCGATTGGTGTCAGTCCATCGGCAGTCTGTTGCTCGGCTATCACCAGCGCAAGACGCTCAGGCATCGTCTCTCCGATCTGGCGAAAGAAAGCTTCCGTCAGATAGGGATGCTGACCGCGGACATGGTAGGTATTGGTATAACATTGATAAAAAAACGCCCAGTCATCGCTGCCGATCTCACGCCCTTCAAGCCAGCGACAGCGGATCGCCTGATCAGCGACTTTGCTCCGCTCGACCTTGATGCTCTTACGCCGCTTGGCCGTCAGTACAGACAGGAAGTCGTCAAATGACGGGTAGGTGTGGTTTTCCCAGAGGAATTGCACATTGATGCGCTTTGCTAACGGGATCGGCGGTGCTGACGGGTCTGATCTTAAATCAGCAGGCATTTGCGCTGCATGCAGGAAGGTCTGATCGAGGAACAAGCCATGCCATGATGAGGCATTCAGAGTCTGTGCAACATCT
>JASLEL010000408.1 GCA_030151145.1 Aquirhabdus sp.
TGGTGGATCAGCCGGATCTGGCATATTTTGGGGGATCGGCCGATTCACACGCGATGGCTGCTCAGAAGATCGCCGAGGGCTACGGCCGCCAGACCGAGCTTTGACCTCATACGCGTATGGGCGGCTATAGAGATATACCCCGACACCAAAGAGCAAAAAGATAAGTACGAATGGCCATATCGACAGCGAATGCTGCTCCACTTGCTGCGGCACTGCAGATGCCATGATCGGAACAGTCGGTTCTTGTGTTGCGAAATGCGCCTGAGGCGGCTCTGGTGCTCGGTGAGGAATAACAATGGGGATAGCCTGTCTCAGCTCAATCTCATGCGCGTCAATCTTACGCTTCATTTCCTGTGCATTCGCCAGGCTCATCTCATCTGCGGTTAAATGCGGAGTGGATGACGGTGAGACCGGATCTCGTGGATCAGTTGCAGTCGGCTCAGAACTAGCCTCATGCACGATATAGGCAGGGTTACTAAAATCATAGCCAGCATGACTAGCCGTCACAAAAAGTGCATTGCAGACCATCAGCAGCACATATGAAAACCGAAGACCAAGCAAGCCCATTAATAACATCCTGTCAGTGCGATTTTAATCAACAAACCAAACCTGCGCGTATCGACAGGCACGGATGCGTATAGATTCATTTTATATTGAATTCAAAGACATCCCTATTCACTTTATCATATCATCTCAGGCGTAGCTTGCTCTCATCCGGACGGATGATGACATTTACTCAGGCACAAAAAGCGCCAAAAGAAAAGGGACATGATCAACATGTCCCTTCTTGCATTAAGATCCGGTCCACAATGCCGCTAGACATATGGGGCGTATGGAGGACTCATCGTCCACCGCGGCCTCAACCGACGCGATAGTTCGGCGCTTCTTTGGTGATGGTCACATCGTGCACATGCGACTCCTGCATGCCCGCAGAGGTGATCTTGACGAACTTCGGCTCACGGCGCATGGTCGGAATATCCGCCGATCCCGTATAGCCCATCGACGAGCGCAGACCGCCCACCAATTGATGCACGATACCACTCATCGGGCCTTTGTACGGGACACGGCCTTCGATGCCTTCGGGCACCAGCTTCTCGACACCGTCTTTGGCATCCTGAAAATAACGGTCACTGGAACCGGTACGACCCGACATCGCACCCAGCGAGCCCATACCACGATAGGCCTTGAAGTAACGACCCTGGAACAGCTCGACTTCACCCGGAGCTTCTTCGGTACCGGCGAGCAGCGAGCCCACCATGATCGAGCTGGCACCGGCAGCTATCGCCTTAGCCAGGTCACCAGAATAACGAATACCACCATCGGCAATCAGCGGAATCTGATCGTTCAGCGCACGTGCGACATTATCAATCGCCGAAATCTGCGGTACACCGATACCCGCGACGATACGCGTAGTACAGATCGATCCGGGACCGATACCGACCTTCACCGCATCTGCACCGGCATCCAAGAGCGCCAGCGCTGCATCACCCGTGGCGATATTGCCACCGATGACCTGCATATGCGGGAATTCACGCTTGATCCAGCGCACGCGCTCAATCACACCATTGGAGTGACCATGTGCCGTGTCTACGACCAGCACATCCACACCGGCATCAATCAGCGCAACCACGCGATCTGGGGTCTCAGGACCAGTACCGACCGCCGCGCCCACACGCAGACGACCAAAGCCATCTTTGGAAGCATTCGGATACAGTTCGGCTTTACGGAAGTCATTGACCGTGATCAGGCCCTTGAGCGTGTAGTCATCATCGATCACCAGCACTTTTTCGATGCGGTGCTGATGCAGCAGGCTCTTGATATGATCATTGGAGTCGCCTTCACGCACCGTCACCAGTTGATCCTGTGGCGTCATGATGTTACGGACGGGCTGTTCCAGATTGGTTTCAAAGCGCATGTCGCGGCTGGTTACGATACCCACGACCTTGTCACCGACCACCACCGGCACACCACTGATACGATGCGACTGGGTCAGGGCGATCAACTCACCGACGCTCAGGTCAGGGCTTACCGTGATCGGGTCTTTGACCATACCGGCTTCGAATTTCTTGACACGGCGCACTTCGGCGGCTTGAGCAGCGATATCCATGTTCTTGTGCAGGATACCGATCCCGCCTTCCTGAGCAATGGCAATCGCCATACGGGACTCGGTCACCGTATCCATCGCAGCCGATACCAGAGGAATATTCAGATCGATACCGCGCGTCAGGCGGGTCTTCAGCGAGACATCTTTAGGCAATACATTGGAAAACGCAGGCAGTAATAACACATCGTCGAAGGTGAGGGCTTCTTGTACGATCGTCAGCATGTGGTCCTCGTTGTGCTTTTAACACGGCAATTTCAATGCGGCATTATACACGAGGACATCGGGTATGTGCGAATCAGACCATCAAGGTAGGCTATAATCGTTAATTCACCGATAAATATCGCGAGTAAGAGGACCCCGCCATGAGCCAGACACCTGACCAGCCGGTTGCACCAGCCAGCTTTCCTTGTCCGAAGTGCGGCAAACCCTCTTTCTGGACCAACAACCCGAATCGGCCATTCTGCTCCGAACGCTGCAAGCTGATTGACCTTGGCGCATGGGCCAGTGAAGATTATCGTATCCCTGAGCAGACGCAAGCCTCGCAGCCTTCCGCATCAGACGAGCACGACGACTGACTAAAGTGCAGCCCTGCATCACGATCAACGTTTGCAGGCCATCATCACCGCAACGACCTCAGACACCTGACGACATGCGCAGACCTGAGGTCCGGCTGGCATCATAGCCACGCACCGTAGGTGTCGTGATATCAGTGCTATGATTGTCTGTATTGGCACCTGTTGTTGCCGGCATCTGTGGTATTTGATCATAGTGGACCACGCAGTTGCGCCCGCGCTGCTTGGCCTGATACAGCGCCCGGTCCGCCCGGACCAGCACGCGATCCATACTGACCATGCCACATGGCCGACAGCTGGCGATACCGATACTCAAGGTCACCCGGATCGGTTGACCGGCTTCATCCATGACCCAGAGCGCCTGCACTCGCTCACGGATTCGTTCAGCTACTGCGATGCCGATTTCAGGCCCGACATCGGACAGCACCGCGATAAACTCTTCGCCACCAAAGCGTCCGGCCACATCTTCTTTGCGCATATTGGATTGCAGCACTTCCGCTACGGCCCGCAGCGCCTTATCCCCGACCAGATGACCATAGGTGTCGTTGATGCGCTTAAAATAATCCAGATCCAGCAGCAACACCGACAGCTTGTCATCCGACTGACTGGACGCCATCAGATGTTCCAGATGCTCATTGATCGTCCGGCGGTTAAACAAACCGGTCAATGGATCGACCTGACTCAGCAGCTTGACCTCACGACCACGCTTGTGCCACTGCTTGAAGATCAGATCTGAACTGACCAGAATCACCACCGCAGGCGGCAGCATAAAGAACATCTGGCTGAAAAAATAAAACGTCGAATGCGTTTTGAGATCGAGAATACTGCCACTGACAAAGAGCGGTGCATAAGGAATCTGTCCAATCACACCGGCATAACCAAGACCAACCACGGCAATGGTTGCCAGCACCGTCACCAACAGAATAATGCCACGCGGAAAGAGGACCAACCCCAAGAGCGGTGTCCCGAGCAGAAAAACGCCAGTCGCCGGGCTTAAAGCACCGACCATATAGCCCGTTGCACACATGGAGATGGCGTAGAAAAAGATCACAACCACCGGAAAGACCCGCTCTGCGATCACATGATTGCGCAACTGGAAGCCGACCGGCATCAGTGCCACCGCCACCACGATCACACCGAGATTGATCTTCAGCAGCAACTGCGCCAGCATCGGATCCATATACTGATGCCATAGCGGGTGATGCAGAACCATTTGCATATAAAGCACATATGATGGATACAGCAAAATCATAAAGACCAGCACGATCATGCTTTTCTCTATGGCACCCCACTCAAGCACAATCGCCGAATCCAGCCATTGCCGTAAACCCTGCCAGTGCTGCTCTGCTGCCCGACGCAGCGTCACGGTCTTTACCGTCCTTGTCTTGTCAATCATAGGTCTATATGAGTCCTGAGATATCCATATCTCCCAATTCAGTCATTTTTGTCCGTTTTAACTTACACAACTTGACGAACAAATCCCATGGACCAGCATACGCTTGATCATGTTTTGAACACAATACATAAATGTGCTTTTCCGACGAAACACAACTACGCCCGGTCCGATTGCACCACGCACAGCCTGACCGCCCAGTAAAAAATCATGTAAAATACACCTTTAGCGTGCACCCACTCAGCCCGCACGCCCCGCCACAAAGGGATTGGTCCGCATCTCATGCCCAATCGTACTCATCGGGCCGTGGCCTGAGATCAGCCGGGTTTCCGGTGGCAAGCTAAACAGCTCACGCCGGATCGAACTCATCAACTGCGCATGATCGCCACGCGGAAAATCCGTCCGACCGACCGCACCGGCAAACAGCACATCTCCCGTCCAGACCAGACCGAGGTCTTGAGAGTAAATCACCACATGTCCCGGCGTATGGCCCGGTGTGTAGCGGACTTCAAAGCGATAGTCGCCCAGCGTCAAGGTGTCGCCACTATCCAGCCACGTCGTCACCACCACCGGCTCAGGTGTCGGAAAGCGAAACATCTTTGCTTGCATCGGCAGCGCATCCAGCCAAAAGCGCTCCTCTTCATGCGGTCCCAACACCGGCACGCCATATTCACGTGCCAGCTGACCGACCGCACCAACATGATCCAGATGACCGTGGGTCAGCCACAGCGCCTTGAGCGTCAAGTGATGGTTGCCCAGCGCCGCTTTCAGCTTGGGGATATCACCACCGGCATCGATCAGCACCGCATCGCGCGTCACCTCATCCCAGAGCAGGGTACAGTTCTGCTCAAAAGGCGTGACCGGAATAATTTCAAATTTCAGCATATATCCTCTTTTAACTGAGACACCTACACCCGT
>JASLEL010000010.1 GCA_030151145.1 Aquirhabdus sp.
CTCATTCACCATCGGAATGAAGCTTTCACCGCCTTCCAGACCAAAGCGCTTGGCACCGACATATTTACTGCCGAGGAATTTTTCCAGACCTTCGGCGGCAGTCAGACGCTCTAGCAAATTTTTCTTGGTTTTAGGCGTAAAGTGCGGGATACCTCGTGCGCTTTCCAGACGTTGTTGGATCCAGCGTTTTTCTTTGGTATCGACGATATGCATGTATTCGGCACCGACCGAGCTACAGTAGATGGCTTCCATCGCAGAGACCATCTCGCCCAAGGTCGCTTCAGCCTTGCCGATCTGCAGATTACCGGTTTGAAAAATCGTATCAAAGTCGGATTTGGACAGACCATGTGCGGCTAGTTCCAGATCCGGGACTTCTTCCCGCTTCATCAGACTTAGCGGATCAAGCTTGGCTTTCTGATGACCACGACTGCGGTAGGCTGCAATCAATTGCAGTACACCGACCTGACGGCGCTCATGATCAGTACTGACCGAGCTTTGTACCATCGGCTGCGAGCGCGTGGAGTTGCGCCCGAGGAGCAGGAATTGCTCGACGATATTGCTGTGGGGCTGATCCCCTTTGGGGTATTGGTCGAACAGGGTTTTCCAATCTGCTCCAACTGACGCAGGGTCCGTCAGATAATCCTCATAGAGTTCTTCGATATAGGCTGCGTTTTCTGCAGACAACTCGGTATCTGCGCGCTGCATCTGTGCCTCTTGCATGAGCGTTACTCGTCTTTTTAAATCAGTACAACCTAATCTTCCGCAGAATCCGGGCGACATCTCATTCGCGCTATGCTGATTCTGCGCCTACCTGTCACATCCACGCCAGTTGGTCGTCCGACCTTTTCCGCTGTTCCCTATACAGACAAAGCCATACAGGAAAACCACAGGACATGATCCAGACGTACAACCCTCTTAAATCGTAGAGGAATTTTTACCAAGACTAAGCTAAATATCTATCGCTCGCCAGAGACAAAATCCGCTTTTGCGTTAGTTTTTGTAGACGAAGATACATATCTAAACATCTTGAACCGAAAGGACAAAAATCCCTACGGAATTGCGTCCAGCGTGAGATGGACATTTTGTATAAATCAGATTGGTGAAGCAGAATAAAGATGGCGATTTGCCTTGTTCAACCTGCTTGACCAATATGACTTTTCAGCGTCATTGCCTTCGGTTTCATGTCGTATGATGGCAGTCTGTCAGGTTCCTCATCTATTGCACACGCGTATCTATCGGATATAAAAACATCAGCAGAGTCATTATCCTAGCGCGACAAAATCGTAACATGGAGTTTCACGTCGCCCTGATTTTTTTGAACTATAGCTGACATTAAGCGAAAAAATATCTAAGCTCATCACTACTCATTCGAACAAAAAAGCGCGCCCGGAGGCGCGCTCTTTTAATCGCGATGGTTCACATCAGCGACCATCAACATTAACCAGCCCGATCCAGCAGCATATTACGGATATGGCCGATGGCCTTGGTCGGGTTCAGACCTTTAGGGCAAACCGACACACAGTTCATGATGCCACGGCAACGGAACAGGCTGAACGGATCATCCAGATCAGACAGGCGCTTGGCGGTATCTTTGTCACGACTGTCCGTGATAAAACGATAAGCCTGAATCAGCGCCGATGGACCCAAGAACTTGTCAGGATTCCACCAGAACGATGGACACGATGTCGAGCAGCAGGCACACAGGATGCATTCATACAGGCCGTTCAGCTTTTCGCGATCTTCAGGCGACTGCAGACGCTCTCTCGGAGGCGCCGGCTGTTCGTTGATCAGATATGGACGGACCTTTTCATACTGCGTGTAGAACTGGTTCATGTCTACGACCAAATCACGGATGACCGGCAGACCCGGCAGCGGGCGCAGCACGATCTTTTGTGGCAGTTCATGCATGCTGGTCAGGCAGGCCAGACCGTTTTTGCCGTTGATGTTCATGCCATCAGAACCGCAAATGCCTTCGCGGCAGGAGCGGCGGAACGACAGGGTTTCGTCCAGTTTTTTCAGCTTGATCAGGGCATCGAGCAGCATGCGGTCATGCTCACCCAACTCCAACTGATAAGTCTGCATGTACGGTGCTTTATCCTTATCAGGATCATAGCGATAGACTTCAAACGTACGGATACTCATCTCGTTATTCTCCTGATCAGAATGTGCGTGGCTTCGGCGGAATCGGATCAACCGTCAGCGGCTTGGTACGTACAGGCTTGTACTCCAGGCGGTTGTCGGCGGAATACCACAGCGTATGCTTACGCCACTCTTCATCATTACGACCGTTGGCCATCGTCGGATGGTCGGCAGGATGTTCATAGTCCACTACGGTGTGTGCACCACGGCACTCGTGACGGGCAGCCGCAGAGACGATCGTCGCCTTGGCAACCTCAAAGAGGTTTTCCACTTCCAATGCTTCGATACGTGCAGTGTTGAACACCTGCGACTTGTCACCGAGATGGATGTTCTTGATGCGTGGTTCCAGCGCCAGAATCTGCCGTACACCCTCATCCATCAGCGCCTGAGTACGGAATACGCCAGCGTGAGTCTGCATGATGTTACGGATTTCATCAGCCACATCCTGCGCATTCTCGCCTTGAGTCGAGTTTTGCAGTTTGTTGATCCGGCCCATGCTTTGCTGCAGTACATGCGATGGCAGTGGTTTGTAGTCGCTGTCGGAGTGACGTACGAGATCGATGATGTGATCACCGGCCGCCTTACCGAACACGATCAGGTCGAGCAGCGAGTTAGTTCCCAGACGGTTGGCACCGTGCACGCTGACACAGGAGCACTCACCGATGGCATAGAAACCTTTGACCACGACGTTTGGCTCGCCGTCTTTCGGCACAACGACCTGACCATGGATATTGGTCGGAATCCCGCCCATCTGATAGTGGATGGTCGGTACAACCGGAATCGGCTCTTTGGTGATGTCCAGATTGGCAAATTTTTTACCGATCTCGTAGACCGACGGCAGACGCTTCATGATGGTCTCGGCACCCAGATGGGTCATGTCGAGTACCACATAGTCGCCGCGCGGGCCACAGCCACGGCCTTCTTTGATTTCCTGGTCCATCGAGCGCGAGACAAAGTCACGTGGGGCCAGATCTTTCAGCGTTGGGGCATAGCGCTCCATGAACGGCTCGCCGTTCTTGTTACGCAGCACCGCACCTTCACCACGGCAACCTTCGGTCAGCAGCACACCGGCACCGGCCACACCCGTCGGGTGGAATTGCCAGAATTCCATATCCTGCAGCGGAATGCCTGCACGTGCAGCCATACCCAGACCGTCACCGGTATTGATATAAGCATTGGTCGATGCGGCATAGATACGACCTGCACCACCGGTGGCAAACAGAGTCGCTTTGGCCTGGAATACGCCGACTTCACCGGTTTCCTGATCAATCGCCGTCACACCCAGCACATCGCCGTCGGCATCGCAGATCAGGTCGAGTGCGATCCACTCCACAAAGAACTGAGTACCCAGCTCCAGATTCTTTTGATACAGCGTATGCAAGAGTGCATGACCAGTACGGTCAGCTGCAGCACAAGCACGTGGTACGGGCTTTTCACCGTAGTTCGAGCTATGACCACCGAATGGACGCTGATAAATGGTCCCGTCCGGGTTACGGTCGAATGGCATGCCCATGTGTTCCAGCTCATACACCATTTTTGGTGCTTCGCGGGTCATGAACTCAATTGCATCCTCGTCACCCAGCCAGTCACCGCCTTTGACGGTGTCATAAAAGTGATAATGCCAGTTGTCTTCGGCCATATTGCCAAGACTTGCACCCACACCACCCTGCGCCGCAACAGTATGCGAACGGGTTGGAAATACTTTAGTCAAAACGGCCACTTTCAGACCGGCGCGCGCCAATTGCAAAGAAGCACGCATCCCCGAACCACCACCACCAACAATGACGGCGTCGAAGTTCAGGGTATTGACATTGCTCATGTCATCTTTAGACAGTGCAGCCACAACTACTCTCCTCAAACCTGTAGCTCTTTAGAGCTATAAACGCCGATTACCAGAAAATCTGGATACCCCAGAACACGAATACAAAAATGGAAATGATGGTTGCCGCCTGCAGCACCAGACGCAAACCGACAGCCGCACTTCCTGCATGACTCTCCGTGATGTAATCCGTAAATACGGTCCACATACCCACCCAGGCGTGGCCTGCAATGGAGATGATCGCCACGAGGCTGAACAGCTTCATGGGCAGCGTCATCATGAATCCGTACCAATGGGCAAAATCAAGCGTTTGCTGACCGGAATGGCACAGAATCCATCCCAGAACAACCACGGTATATACGGCCAGTACAATGGCCGAAATGCGCTGGACAACCCAGTCGCGCGAACCCGAACCGGTTAAACCTGTTGCACTTTTCATCAGAGCACCACCCACACAAAGGCCGCAGCAATACCGACACCGGACAGCGCCAGCATCAACCATGCGGCATTCCGGCCGCTTTGCAACTCTTCAGCGATACCCACATCAGCCAAAAGATGCTTGATCCCGGCAAACAGATGATAGATCAGGCCAGACAGGAACACCCAAACCCCGAAACGCACGCAGATATTGCCAAAGATGTCCTGACGTACCATGTCAAAACCTTCTTGGGAAGCCAGCGAATGCTGGAGCACATAGAGCAAAGCGGGAATGAGCAGAAATAAGATCACACCAGAGATACGGTGCAGAATGGAAGCAATCGCCACAGGCGATTTGAGATTGACACTAATCACCTGACTTAGTGGCAAATTGACAGGTCTTTTGCTTTTCAAGGCGGTCATCCTGTAGTTATTACCTGGTATGGACTGCAGGAGGCAGGCACACACTGGGGTTAAGGGAAATGAAAGACCCTAGCGCCATACACCAAACCTGTTTCAGCTTGTTTCAGCCAACATGACAAAATCAATGCTGTCTGGGTCTAAACGCATGAAGGTCTAAAGTGTGTGGAGAGTATAATGATTACAACAAACAATTACAAACGCGATGACGGGCCTTCCTGATCAGTTTTGTTATCAGTGCCAGTGTTTTGATCAGCATCATTTCTGCAATGGACATTTGCCATGCAATCATCGGATACCATTCACTTTCCCACTAAAACAGGCCCG